>NZ_QAJB01000150.1:0-15537 GCF_003061325.1 Microbacterium sp. HMWF026 | reverse complement strand
CGACCACCGGAAGATGCCCGTCGGGCCGACGTTCAGGCGGACGACCCCTCCGATGTGCCGCACGTTCACCACCCGAAACGCGAAAAGGCCCGGTTTCCCGGGCCTTTTCTCTGTGGTGCACCCCCTGGGACTCGAACCCAGAACCCACTGATTAAGAGTCAGTTGCTCTGCCGATTGAGCTAGAGGTGCGTTCCGTTCGGCGTGAAAATCGCTTTCCGCGCCGAGGGAATACGTTACCAGGCGTGACGCGACCACGCCAAATCGAGGTGAGGGCGGCGGTTATCCTGGACCCGTGTCCCGCATCGAAGAGCCCGCCGCAACCCCCGCGGACCTGACCGACGATCTCGCTCTCGCCCTGCGATTGGCCGACGCGGCCGACGCCGTGGCCATGGAGCGCTTCGACGCGGCCGACCTGCGCATCGACACCAAACCGGACCGCACGCACGTCACCGAGGCGGATCTGGCGACCGAGCGCGCGATCCGACAGATCCTGGATGCCGAGCGCCCCGGCGATTCCATCCTGGGCGAGGAGTACGGCACGTCCGGCGACACGGCGCGCCGCTGGGTCATCGACCCGATCGACGGGACGCACAACTACATGCGCGGCATCCCGGTGTGGGCGACGCTCATCGCCCTCACCGTGGACGGCGTCCCGCAGATCGGCGTCGTCAGCCAGCCGGCCATCGGCCGTCGCTGGTGGGCCGCCGTCGGCCACGGCGCGTGGACCACCACCGCGACCGGCGACACCCGACGCATCCACGTGTCGCGGATCGACGAGGTCGCGGCATCCAGCATCAGCTTCCAGAGCATCGAGCAGTGGGACGACATCGACCTCGTCCCCACGCTCGAGAAGCTCTCGCGCGCCGTCTGGCGCGACCGCGCCTACGGCGACGCGCTCCCCTACATGTGGCTCGCCGAGGGACGTCTCGAACTCGTCGCCGAATTCGGCGTCAAAGAGTACGACATCGCCGCGATCGCCCCCATCGTCCGCGAGGCCGGGGGCCGATTCACCGCGTTCGACGGCTCCGACCGCCTCGACGCCGAATCGTCGCTCGCCACGAACGGCATCCTCCACGACGCCTTCTTCCGTCTCCTGCACGACGAGGACGCCCGATGACGGTGATCCGCGGATGCCACGCCCCCATCCCTTTCACCGGACGTCGCCGCACGGCGAAGCGCGCCTCGCTGACCGCTGCCCTCGTCACGGTGGCCGCCGTCGTCCTGGCCGGGTGCGCGGCATCCGCCACCCCTGACGCCGCACCCAGCGTCGCCCCCACCGCCGAAGGCCCGACCATCGCGGCCCCCGACACCACCGCGACGCCGAAGTCCGAGACCGAAGCCCTCGAGCCGACCTGCGAGAACATCATTCCGCAGGCCACGGCCGACGACTTCACGAGTCTGGGCTGGACGTTCCAGGCCGAACCGTTCCGCATCGGCGCGAACGCGCTCGATGACGGCATCCAGTGCAAGTGGGGCGACACGAAGATCGCCTCCGACCGCGTGCAGATCTTCGGATGGGCGCCGATCGATGCCACCGACGCCGCCAAGGCGCAGAAGGACCTCGTCGCCGCGGGTTGGAAGGTCGAGAAGGCCGACGAGGGCACGTACGTCACCGAGAACCCCGAATGGCTCGGCGGACGCGGCGTCGACGGTTACGGCCTGACGTACCTGTTCGGAGACGGCTGGGTCAAGCTCGCCGACACGAAGCAGAGTCTCGTCCTGGTCGAGGGCCCGCAGTAGGGTTCCCGCGCCCCGCTCACCGGTACGGGTTCACCGCGCCCGGGTCCCGCCCGGCCGCGAACCCCTCGTCCCACGCGTCGCCTCGCGCCTCGAGACCCCGCCACAGCTCGTCGGCCCGCAGCACCCGGTGCGCCAGGGCGACCCAGTCGCTCCACCCGCCCTCGATCGCGTCCTCGCCGTCGCGTCCCGCGACCCGCCACCGCGCCGAGTCCGGCACGGGGTCGAGGTGGAACGGACCGATGTCGATGCGAGCGTTGCGAGGGTCGGGCATCCCCCGACGCTAGCGGGGCGCGCCCCCGGGAGCGCGTAGGCTCGACCCTCGTGGCTATCGGCGCGACCATTCATACGTTTACGGTTCAGCTCTCGGACGTCGATCGCGGCGTCTACGACGAACTGAACCTCCGGGTCGCCCGGCATCCGTCCGAGACCGCGCCGTACATGCTCACGCGTGTGCTGGCGTACTGCCTCGAGTACGAAGAGGGCATCGCTTTCAGCGAGGGCGTGGCCGCGACGGACGAACCCGCCGTGATGGTCAAGGACATGACCGGGGCTCTCGTCGCCTGGGTCGAGGTGGGGGCTCCGGATGCCGCCCGCCTGCACACGGGCAGCATGAAGGCCGAGCGGGTCGCCGTCTACACGCACCGCGACCCCGACAAGGTCGCCGCCGCGTGGGCCGGCAAGCGCATCCATCGCGCCGACGAGGTGCGGCTGCACAGCTTCGAGCCCGGCTTCGTCGAACGCCTCTCGGAAGCGATCGAGCGACGCAACACCGCGACCCTCACCCGCACCGAGGGACGCGTGTACCTCGAGCTGAACGGTGCCTCGGGCGACAGCGAGATGTTCAGCCGCAGGGCGGACTGACACGCGATGGCGGCCCTCGTACGCCGTCGAACTCCCCGGGCATACCCGCCCGCAGTCATGAAGAAAGCCCCTGTCCCCGCCGAAACGGGCGGGAACAGGGGCTTTCTCACGTGACGACGACTCGTGGAGCTGGGGGGAATCGAAACCTCTGCGGCGTCCGCGCCGTCTCGCGGGCGCTCGGCGCGATCCCCTGGTCAGGCCGCACAAGTGCGCACCGATGGGTGACCATGAGTCGTCGATGTGTCTCGCTGGTTTGTGGCCAACCTGTGGCCGAAGCGTGGCCACGAACCGTCCGCGGTCGATGACCGCGTGCAGGCACCCCCTACCCCCGCCGACTCGATCGTTTGGGGCTCCCTGGAGGTCGTTGACCGGCTCACCACACAGCACACAGTTTGAACATCGAGATCAAGGCGCTCGATCGGGTATGTCGGAGCTAGTCGGTGCCGCGCCACGTGCGAGGTGGTCGGTGAACATCGATCAAACCCCGCAACGACTCCCACTGCACCTCGTCCTCCCCGCTCGGTTCGACATCCGGGGCGACGAACGGCGGGCTTGGTTCCGCTCTGCCGGCCTCGCGTTCGGCCAGCTCCTCTTGTCGACGGAGAACGTCCTTGTCCCATACCCCGGCCCCATACGTCGAGTCCACCGCGGCCTTACCGAACGCTCCCCCGGCTTTGAAGTCAGTCGCTCCGGCGAGCTTGTCCAAGTCTGTACCCTCATCCGCCCAGGCAAAGAGCAAGCCCATCTGCGCCTGTTGGTACGCGCCCCAGATCTCCTCAAGGAGTTGCTCGAGGACGGTCGTGTGTCCGAGTTCGTCCGGCACAAGAACGTCGAGGTGAAGGTCGAGCGTCGTCCTGCCGAAGCCGACGACGACGTCCGGCGACGTGTCCGCATCGACGAGTCGACTCCCGGGCTCGAGCGACCAGTCATAAGTTAGCCTCGGCCGCACCATCTTTGATTCTCCGTTGGCCGTGATGATCCGTCCCTCGTAGGCCACCCATCGCGCCCCAAACTCACCGCCAATCTCCAAGCGGTGCTTGTCCTGGTTGTTCAACCATGCGAGGACAGCGAGCACGTCCCGCCGCGGCTCATAGCCCGTCGTCCGAGCCATGACGAACGGCTGACACGCATAGATCGCACGAACCACGCGCTCAGGCAGCCCCTTCATCTGCTTGCGCTTCTTCGCATCGCGCCACTGGGCGGGCGTCAGCGTGATGGGATACTGCAAGCTCTTCGCCGGCTCTTCACCCTCTCGTTTCACGATGCGCGTAAGCGTGGTGTTCAGGAGACTGCGCAGATGGTGAGCGACCTCCCCCAGCTGAATCCCCCACTCCTCCACTCTCGGAGGCGGATCGACCGATTCGACCTCGATGTACCAGCCGCACTCGGGGGCATCCTTGAGGTGCAGACTCGATTTCATCGGCTCCGGCTTACGCCACCGGCTGATGTCCTCGACCAGCGCATTGGTGCGCGCCCGAGCAAGGTTCACGCGGGGTTGCAGCTGGTTTGAGAGCCACTTCACTCTCCCCGCCACGTCTGTCGTCATGCCCTCATGATGGGTCCCGAATTGCGCGATTCAGCTGCGACACGACGCGGAATGGAGCGCACTGGCCGATAGGAGACGACGCAGATACCCCCAGGGGGTACCCTGCTCGCATGACTGGCAATGCAAACCAGATGCAAACCGAAGGGCCCAGCCCCTCCGCTGTCGTCCGCGCGGACGCAGCGCAGAGAGCACAGCGGGCGTGGACTGCGCGCGTGTCGGGCTCGACCTGGGATGAGGCGGCGAAGGTGGCCGGCTATGCGGATGCCGCGACGGCGTGCCGCGGGGTGAAGAACTACTTCGGCACCCTTCCCGCGGTCGAGCGCGACGATTTGCGCGACCTGTGGCGGCAGCGCATGGAGCTGCTGTGGACGTATGCGGCTCGGGATGCGGAGATCGGCAAGCCGGGGGCGTTGCGCGCTGGTACGGCGATCGCGCAGCGTGCGGCGGCGATGGACGGGCTTGACGCCCCAACGCAGGTCACGGTGACCGCGGATGCCGCGGAGCTTTCGCAGCTGGTCGAGGTGCTGCTTGCGGCTCAGGGCGGCGTGGTTGAGGCGTCGATCTGGGATGACGGCGAGGTGCTGGACGCCGATCTCGTCGAGGAGTGAGACGCGAGAGGCCCCCGGCGCCGTGATGGGCGACCGGGGGCCTGTTGGATCGGTGGGGTTCAGCCGACCCAGCCCGCGAGCTCGCCGCGCTTCTCCACAGCTAGCCGCTCGGCGGCGCGTGCGCGGGCCTCCTGGCGCGCGGCGGCGACCTTCTGCCGGTACTCGGTTTTGAGCGGCTCAGGGAGCGACCAGGGCAGCGCCATGCGGGCGGCCTCGCGCACGTCGTCGAGGGCCTCCGGCGCGAACGTCCACGGGTCGGCAGTCCCCGAATGGTCGTCGCCCGCGACCTCGACGTACAGCCTCATGTCATCTCCGAGGTATTCGTCCAGCCCGGCGCCGCTCGCCCCACTCAACGCTTCGATTCCGATTCGTCGCAGCATCCGCTTATCGCGGGTGGCCGGGCGACGTCGTAGGACCGCGAAGCACGCGCCGCACGCGGGGGCGGGCGTACCGTCCGACCAGCGCAAGGGCGATTCACCCCACTTCCGGGCGAGCGCAACACCACAGAATCCGCACGCCCCGTCCGTGCAGCGGTGGTCCTCGTTCCGGAGACGGTACTCGCGTGCCTCGTCGTCGACCGTCTCGGCGAACGCTCGACGCTCAGCGGTCGTGAGGTGCCCCCACGCCTTGCCTGTCCAGCCCGTGAGGTTTTCGATGTGACTCGTACGCAGCTCGGCGTACAGCGGCAGCGGGGCGAGGGGCTGAGCGCTCGGAACCAGCGGGTTGGCCAGGGCGAGCGCCGCGTTTGCGACTGCGGCTGACACTCTCCGCCCCGTGATGGCTCGCACGATACCCGGGCCATCGATGCACGCCTCGTGCCGTCTCTGCCAGCCGTGAAGGGCGGGGAGCCCCGATTGCTTTCGCTCGAGGTCGAGCCGGCGCTCCTCCCTGGTCGGTTCGCCGAGGACGAGATCCCGACCAGCGCGCACGATGCCGCCACAATGGCCGCAAACGGCGCGGGGCCGCTCGATCACGTCCTGTTCGATGCCGGCGAAGAGGGCGCGGGCGCGAGCTAGCTCGCCGGTGTTGGATGGGTTCATCTGCTTCGTCATGTCGGTTCCCTTCGTCAAGCGTTTGTGATGGCGGCGGAGACGCGGAACTCGGCGTCTACGATGAGCGCGTGCGGCTGCTCGGCAAGGGCCCAGTGCCGGTTGAAGCGGACCTGGTGCACGTCGCGCTCGACAATCTCGCCGTGCTCGACGGTGACGGCCCCCAGACCGTAGACCATGCCCGGGGCGACACGGCCGGACGCGATGACCGGCGTACCGGTCTTCGTGCGCAGCGGCTCCCCTTCGGTGTACTCGAGGCCGGCGTCTGCGGCGTCGAAGCGCGAGATGAGGATCACGCCGCGGGCTACGTAGCCGTCGTCGAGAGCCTGATCGACACGACCGACCGCAGCGCGGGCCGTTGCACCTGGTGCGAGGGCGGTCCCGCCGGCCGCCCAGGCGGCGAGGCGGCCCTCGATGACGCGCTCGCGTCCGGTTTCGAGGGCGCGACGAGCTCGCTCGACCTCGTCCGGGTCGGGTGCCTCAAAGCACCTCACCCCGGCGTAGATCGTGAATGGCGTGCCGAGACCCTCGGTGATCTCGATTCCGTCGAATGTCTTATCCGCGACCGGCTGGGGCGCGTAGCAACGACTCTCCTCGGTGTGCGCGAAGTCGTTCCCGTCGCCCTGGAAGACGATCGCTTCCACATGCGCCAGGCGGTCGTTCGGCCGCAGTTCGGCAACGGTGAGGATGCCGCCCTCGCGCGGGGCTCGCTTTGGTGCCGGAACGTCCAGCGTGGGACCTGCCATGGTGATTCTCCTTCGTGTGGTGATTGTGGAACGAGGCCCTAGCGGGCGTCTGCGGGGGCGAGAAGCGCCACGAGGGCCGCATCGTCGCCGTCTGTGGGGACCAGCCATGTCGCGGCGGCGAGGTGGCCGGCGGAGACGCTCTGAGCGATGAGCTGCTCGACCGCCTCGGCGTCGACGTCGAGAGCCGTCGTCAGATCCGAGCGCATGACCACGGCGCCGCGGGTCACTAGGGGGTGCCGCCGCAGCTCCGCCAGGAGCCGCGACCGCAGCTCCTCGAGAGTGGGGCCGATAGGCCGCCCGACGCTCACGAGACCCCCGCGAAGCGAGTCGAGAGGATGACCCGCCCGAGGCTCGTCTCGGTGAGACGTACGCGCTCGATGACGCCGCGCCCTTGAGCGATGGCGAGCCCGATCTCGAGGTCGAGCTCGTCGAGGCCGGCGATTCGCGCGAGCTCGTCGCGTTCGAGTGCGGCCCGGCCCTTGTCGTCGGCTCGGGATGCCAGCACCCGCAGCACGGCGGAGGTGCGGGGGGCGAGGGTAGCGCCTAGCTGACGCTCGATCTCGACATGCGCAGGGTGCGTCGTCGGCTTGTGTGCTTTCGTCACTGTTCCTCCGTTGTGATAAAGCCGCGGGCGGGGATAGACCCCTCAGAAAACCCCCCACCCGCGGCAGCTGGTGGGGTCAAGCGCGCTTCAGCGCTCGGACCTGCTGACGGGCTCGCAACAAGCCGACGGCGAGCCCGTCGACGTCGAAAGGCGCCGCCGACGCGACTAGCGCCACCGACCAGCGGGGGTGTGCGCACAGCGGATGATTGAGCCCGGACGCGAGCACGGCCGGCGCCTCAGGGTCGGCGGGCAGCCCGCAATGTGTGCAGCGATTGACCGCGACGACAGCGAACGAGCTGGCATCGGCGGAGACGTACGGCGTGTGCGCTGGCACGGGTCGCGGGAAATTGGGGCTCATGGTGTTTCCTCTCGTGGATCCGCGGATCGGTCAGCGGCGGGGGTGGCGGCAAAGCCGGGGCATCCGCGCTCGTGATGCAGGATGATGTGCGCCCCATTCGGCGCGGGTATCTCGACCCAAACGGCAACGCCGTTGCAGTCGAGACACGGTCGGTGAACACCCTCGGGGAGTCCGTTCGCGAAGTCCTCGACGGTCACCTCGGCCACGGGCCCTGCTCCTCCGGGTCGGGCTCGGCCAGATCCGGTTGGTGGACGGCTCGCGCCGTGGGGAACGACCCTTGCTCCTCCGGCTCGGGAACGGTGCCCCAGAACCGGGGCTGGATCGAACCGTTTGCGGGGCCGCCCGCAGCCGGAGTCGACGGCGGAGCCTCACCCCATCCGCCGGACGGGCGCAGCGGAGGCCCGTAGGCCGTAGCGGAGCCCGGCTCTCGCTCGCTTGCTCGTTCTTCGGAATCCTCCCCACCCCCGTAGGGGGTGGGATAGGACAGGCCTGGCCTTGCCTGGCCTGTCCTATCCTGTTGCCGTACCGGGACATGACCGGGACTGTCCGGGGACGTGTCCCGGGACGAGGTGGGGGCCTTCGGGAACGGGTAGTGCGCTTCGATCTGATCGGCCGTCATGCCCGCGTGCTTGGCACGACTCCGAGCCTTCTTGATGCGCTCGTGCTCACGCATGCCCGCCATCCGTTCCAGCTCGCGCGCCGTCGTCTGCGCCTCGGCGTACTCCACGAATCGGACCGTGCCCTCCCCGCCGTCCGAGATGATCCCCGCACGCAGTAGCTCGTGCACGCTCTCGTCGCTCGTGCGCCACGGGCACAGCGACAGGTCCCCGCGATCGAGCACGCCATCCGTTCGCTGTGACACACACCACAGCAGCCACGCGATCGCGTCGTGCCGAGCCTGGACAGACAGACGCAGCCAGCGCCGGTCGGTGAGCCACCGCTCCGGGAGTCGGGCGTCAGTCATTGGGGGCCTCCTCTGCCTCGGAAAGGCCAAGCGGAACTATCGAGTAGCCCAGCGCGCGTAAGCGCTGCTCGACCCGGCGCCACAGGGTGCGGGGCACCCGCCAGGCGCCGACGTCGTCGAGCCACGCCGCCCAGGTGTCAGCGGTGCGCGCGGCTTTGATCGCGTCGACCGCGGCGTAATCGAATGGGAACCGAGCGAGGATGCCGCCGTCTGCCGCCTCGGCGGTGTACACGATCGGGTGCGCCGGGACGCTCATTGGATCACCAGCCCCGCCACGAAAACGGCGCCGAGAATTTTGCCCGTGAACACGACCCCGAGCAGGGCGAGCACGGCGACGAGATCGCGCAGGCCGTCGCCGTTGCGGCGGCTCATCGCAGGACCGCCGCAGCGACGACGAACGAAACCACGATGACACCGGCGTGGACCGCGTAGATGACTGCGAGCGCCGCGAGTAGGGCCGGCAGCTCGCGGTTCACGACTGCGCGCCCGTCTGAGTGCGCACGCGCGCCTGCAGCCACTCCTCGACGTCCGCCGCCCGGTAGCGCACCGCCTTGTGACTGACCTTCACGAAGGCCGGCCCGGTCCCAAGGTAGCGAAGCTGGTTGACGGCCCGAACCGTCAGCTTCAGGCGCTCCGCCACCTCCGCGGCGGTCAGCAACTCACCTACACCGATTGCACTCATTCGCTTCTCCTCCGTCACGATAGCCACAGTCTGATGCGTATGCGCTTGACGGATCAATACGCAGATGACATGCTGATGCCTATGGGCGACATGAGAGTCACGATGGGCAAGCACGGAACGACGGTGACCGGGTTACGGGAGCTTCCCGGTTGGTCGGTCGAGTTTCCGCACGAGTCGAACGCTGTTGTTCTGCACCCCCCTGAGGGCGAAACCGTGAGTGCCACCGCGTGGCGGAAAGTTCCGATCGGGGCGTGTCTAACCATCGCCCAGGCGGGGCGTGAACTGGACTTCCCGCGAGCGCTCGCTGCACTCATGGCCGCTAGCGGGGTTGAGCCTGAGCGGTCCTCGCGCTCGGGTCCGGAAGCGCACCTTCGCCGAGTCGCCGCCGTGTATCGACTTGCTCTCGAGAATGACCTGTGGGCGCCCGAACTACTCGCCGATGTGTTCGGCGCGAAGATTCCCACGACGCACCGATGGATCGCGAACGCACAGCGACGGGGCATCCTCGGCTCACACGCGGAGGAGGCGGCGAAGTACACCCGCCCGTCGGTCACCGTTGTCACAGCCGACGAGGCAGCCGTGCAGCAGCGCCTAAACGCGCTATTGCTCGAGGCGGAAGAGGCAGGGGGCGGACCGGCATTGGCACCTGACAGGTCCGGGCGCGTCCGCAGTCGCATTTCGCCCTCCGCCGGCAGCACGTCGACCGAAGGGGCCTGACCATGGGCAGCATCGAGCCGTACGACACCGCGAACGGGAAGCGGTACCGCGTCCGGTACCGCAAGCCCGACCGGGCGCAGAGCCAGAAGCGCGGCTTCACGACGAAGCGCGACGCCGCGCTGTTCCTGGCATCCGTCGAGGTGTCGAAGAGTCGCGGGGAGTACGTCGACCCGACTGCCGGCAAGATCGCGGTCGGTGCGATCGCCGACGAGTGGCTGGCCAATAAGCGCGCAGGGCTCAAGGCCTCGTCGTTCCACAGCATCGACGTGTCAGCGCGCGTGTTCGTCCTCCCCCGCTGGGCGGACACCCCCATCTCGTCGATCCGACCCAGCGCGGTCGAGACATGGGTGCGCGAGCTCGTCGCGGGCACCGCCACGACGGGGCGCACCCGCGGCGTGACAGACGAGCCGCGCCCGGCATCCGCGACCGTCGTGCTGCGCGCAGTCGGGACGCTGGCCGGCATCCTCGACATGGCGGTACGTGACGGCCGTATCCCACGCAACCCCGCGCGTGGTCTGGTGAACCTGCCGAAGAAGGTGAGCCACAAGGCTCGCCGCTACCTGACACACGACGAGGCGGTGCGGGTAGCCGAAGCGTGCACGACGGAAACGCATCGCACGCTCGTGCTCACCCTGGCGTACTGCGGGCTGCGCTGGGGCGAGGCGGTCGGGCTTCGGGTGCGCGACGTCAACGCGCTGCGGCGCCGCATCCACGTCGCACGCGCCGCGGTCGAGGTGGACGGCAAGATCGTCGTCGGCACTCCGAAGACCCACGAGCGTCGGACCGTGCCGTACCCATCCTTCCTCGCGCACCCGCTCGCGCAGCTGTGTGAGGGGAAAGGCCCGGACTCGCTGATCTTCACTGACGCCGCGGGCGGGTACGTGCGGCGCCCCAAGACCAGCGCAGGCGAGAACAGCTGGTTCCTGCGCGCGCTCATCGCGGCCGGGGTCGAGCGGCTCACCCCGCACGACCTCCGGCACACCGCGGCATCCCTCGCTGTGTCGTCGGGAGCCAATGTGAAGGCGGTGCAGCGGATGCTCGGGCACGCGTCTGCGAGCATGACGCTAGACGTTTACGCCGACCTGTTCGACGACGATCTCGATGCGGTCGCGGCGCGGCTCGAAGAGGGCGCGCGTGGAGCGAACGTGGCCAAATTGTGGCCAAACGCCCTCACGGGCGCCTGAGCGCGAACGACAAAGGGCCTGCACTTCCGCGTATTTATGCGGGAGTACAGGCCCTTTTCGTGTGACGACGACTCGTGGAGCTGGGGGGAATCGAACCCCCGTCCAACGCTGGGTCTCCGCGTTTTCTCCGGGCGCAGTCTGTGCAGACGTTCTGCTCGGCCCCGACCTTTGTCACAGACACCTAAGTCGACAGGCCCAGCCTGGGAAAAGTCCCGCGTGACGTCCAGACGCCATCACGCAGCAAGACCCCTAAATGACGCCAGGATCCGTGGCGGGGTCACACACGGTCTGACGGACTATCGGGCTCGCTTACGCAGCGAGGGCGAAGTCAGTGCGCTTAGCATTGGCACTTATTGTTTGGCAGGGAGCGTTTACGAGATAACCCCACATCCTCGGCCCGCTTCTCGCAGGTTCGCAGGCGCTGTCGAAACCGATCAGCCCCGGGAACTCCGTGAAGGAGCGGTCGTCGTCACGCTGTTGAATTACCAACCCGGATGCCGAAGCACCCGAGCGTCACAGCCTATAACGGATCGCGAGCCCACGCGATTCCCACGCGGAGAACAGAACACGTCAGACCGCCCCGCGTCGGCTCGAGCGCTCACGAGCCCCGCCCGAACCGGACGCAGCGGGGCGGCGCACGCAACGATCGGATGACGAAGCCGTGCTTGGCACGCAGCGCGGCACGCGTATCGATATCTTCACCATTGTGACCTCCGCTCTCGTCCGCCCGATCGCCCTCTTCGCACTCATCTCGGCCGCTGGCCTGCTCGTCTCGGCGTGCACCGTATCGACGAACGCGGATCCCATATCGAGCGCGACGACGAGCTCGTCACCCCGCGCCACCGCATCAACGAAGACGCCCACGCAGACGCCGACGCCGACGCCGACGCCGACGCCGACACCCACCGACACCGCGGGGCAGAACCCGCCCGCCGCCGCGCCCGCGGTCTACACCTCGTGCGACACCATGATGCGAGCCGAGAACTTCCAGAGGAACCGCGACCGCGGGTGGACCGCGTGGGACCTCGTCGAACAGCAGACGGAGCCGAACGGGTCGGTGTTCGACTCGTTCCCGGGCGGCCGCCCCGCGGGGACCATGGCCTGTCGATACGGCGCCGGTCCCGACGTCGCGACCGACAACGTCATCGATCTCACCTGGGCGCCCATCGACGCGGAGCAGGCGGCTGTTTATCAAGCGCACCTCGAGTCGCAGGGTTTCGTCCGCATCGACGGCGCCGAGACCGTGCAGTACTCGGTCCGCGGGACAGACGGGTGGACGGACGCCGACGGGTGGGCCCAGACGTACGATTTCACGCCCACCGGATTGCGCTGGGTGGCGATCCGCGACGAGCTGGAGCTGTTCGCACCGCTCGCGTGAGCGCCGGCTCACGGGGTGGAGATCCGCAACGTTTGGATGAGAACTCCCTCGCGCGCACCGAGCCCGCGCGCCGGACGCGATAGCGTCGCCTTCGTGACGTCATCCTCAGCCCGGGCGCTTTCCGCGCTCGCCCTCGCCGCCGTATCCGCTCTCGCCCTGTCCGCGTGCGCTCCCTCCGTGGATGCCGCACCCCAAACGACGGCGACGACCGCCCCGGCCGCGCCCGCGGCCGTGACGCCGAGCCCGACCGTCACTCCGTCGCCCACCGCGAATCCCGTCGCGACATCGGCTGAGCCCGCTTACGCCACGTGCGACGATGTCGTCTCACCCGACCTCCTCGCGGAGTACCGACAGCAGGGATGGGTCTCGTGGAACGCGGCTGAAGAGGGCGTGGAGTTCAGTCCCTTCGACACGTTCCCCGGGGGCGCCCCCGCGGGTCAGCTGAGTTGCCGCTACGGCGCCGGGCCGGACGTCGCGACCGACAACTTCTTCGGACTGGCATGGGCGCCGATCAGCGGCTCGGCCGCGCAGGCCGCGCAAGAGGCTCTGGCCGCGGCGGGATATCAACGCCTCGACGTCGATGGCTCCACGCAATGGGCCATGGCCGGATCGCCGGGATACTCCGACGACGAGGGTTGGGGCGAGACCTACCAGTTCTCCGAGTCGGACGTTCGCTGGGTCTCGATCCGCAACGAGCTGCAGTACTTCGCCCCGCCCGCCTGACCCCATCCCTTCCTCCCCGCCCGTCCGGCCGTGTCGTAGGCTCACGCCATGAGCGACGTCGTCATCACCGTCCGGGGCGAGAGCAACGCCCGCGTCCGCGCTGAAGAGGCGGCGGTGCGCGTCACCGTGTCGACCGACGGCCCCTCGCGCGGGCCGGTCGTCGAACGCGCCCAGGAGCGCGCCTCGACCGTGCAGGACGGACTCGTGGCACACCTGCGCTCCGGCGAGGTGTCGGAATGGTCGAGCGCGCGCGTCTCGGTGTGGTCGGACCGCCCGTGGAACAACGAGGGCGCCCAGCTCCCCCTGGTGCACCACGCCAGCGTCGAGGTGTCGGCCACCTTCACCGACGCGGGAGCGCTGTCGTGGTGGCTCGGTGACGTCGCGGAGTCCGACGACGTCCAGGTCACCGCGGTCGAGTGGCGCCTGTCGTCCGAGACCCGCGCGCGCGTCGAGCGCGAGGTCGCCGCCGAAGCGGTGCACGTCGCCGTCGAGCGGGCCGCTGCCTATGCGGACGCGCTGGGGCTGGCATCCGTTGCCGCTGTCGAGATTGCGGATGCCGGACTCCTGGGCGCCCGCGCCGAGTCCCCCGCTCCCCTGGGTGCGCGTCTGATGGCTGCGTCGGCGGGAGGGGGCCCCTCGTTCAGTCTGCAGCCGCCCGAGATCGACGTGACGTCGGTCGTCGAGGGACGCTTCCGGGCGGAGTGACGGGGGTTACTCGCCGAGGCGGTTCTTCGTGCGCATCGCGCGTTCCGCCTCGCGCTTGTCCTCGCGCTCGCGGATCGTCTGCCGCTTCTCGAACTCGCGCTTTCCCTTGGCGACCGCGATCTCGACCTTGGCCCGACCGTCCAAGAAGTACAGCCGCAACGGCACGAGCGTGTAGCCGCCCGCGGCCACCGCGTGCGAGAGCTTGATGATCTCTTCTTTGTGCAGCAGCAGTTTTCGCGTGCGTTTCGCGGAGTGGTTGGTCCAGTGCCCCTGCGAGTACTCGGGGATGTGCACGGCGTCGAGGAACGCCTGCCCGCCGTCGATGTACGCGTAGCCGTCGGTCAGGTTCGCGCGGCCCTGGCGCAGCGACTTCACCTCAGTGCCGGTCAGCACCAGACCCGCTTCGTACGTCTTCTCGATGGCATAGTCGTGACGCGCCTTCTTGTTCGACGCGATGAGCTTCTCACCCTGCTCACGAGGCATGGTGCCACCTCCTCATGATCATGGGCACACAGAGCCCTACAGTCTACCGGATGCCGAGACGGCGGACGCCCGCGCGCGTCAGGCGCGCAGCCACCGACGGATCGCGAAGCTCGCGCTCAACGCCGCCAGGATGACACCGATCACCACGATCGCCGGGATGACGAACGCCACATCGCCGAGATCGACCCACGACGTGATGAACGCGACGCTCCCCCGCAGGTACTGGTTGACGCCCACGCCGACGATCGCCCATACGGCCACGCTGGCCAGCGCCGAGCCGATGAGCGCCGCCAACACGCCCTCGACGACGAACGGCGTCTGGATGAACCGGTTGGACGCACCGACGAGGCGCATGATGCCGAGCTCGCGACGACGGGCGAAGGCCGACAGCCGGATCGTCGTGGCGATGAGCAGCACCGCGGCGATGAGCATGAGCCCGGCGATGCCGACCGCGACGTAGGTGGCGACCGTCAATGCCTGGAACAGCGGCTCCAAGTACTGCAGCTGATCGTCGACGGACTCGACGCCCACCTGGCCGCTGAAGGCTTCGGCGATCACGTCGGACTGGCTCTGGTCGACGAGGTTGATGTTGAAGGTCGCGTTGAACTGGTCGGCCGTCACCACGCCGACGATGTCGTCGGGCAGCTGCTGCTTGGCGTTCTCGAACACCTCGTCGCTGGTGAGGAAGGTGTAGTCGCGGATGAGAGGCGCCAACGCGGAGCCGTCGAGGGTCGCACGCACCTGGTCGATCTGCTCCTGCGAGGCGGCCTCGCCCGCGGTGCACGTCGGCGCGTTCGACGACGTCGCGCACATGAAGACCGACACCTGCGCACGGTCCGACCAGTACGACTGCATCTTGCCGATCTGCATCTGCATGAGCATCGCCGCACCGACGAACGTCAGCGACACGAACGTGACGAGGATGACCGAGATGACCATCGAAGCGTTGCGCCGAAGACCCGTGAAGGCCTCCGACAGGATGAGCCCGAACCTCATGACGTGGGTCCCACTTCGTCGTTGCGGTCTTTCTTTCCTCCGAGGCCGAGCCGATCGGCCACGCCCAGCGCCTCCACGTCGGGAGTCGTCACCGGGATCGATCGCGTGGTGGTCCCGGGCTCGCGCTGCTGCTCGGCCGGCGGGGTGGTCACGGAGGGGGTGGATGCCGTGGCATCCGGGATCTGGGCGGCAC
>NZ_QAJB01000149.1:0-3932 GCF_003061325.1 Microbacterium sp. HMWF026 | reverse complement strand
TCCCGCCGCTCCGCCACCCGACCGGCGGTGATCGCCGTGGCTCGGGCGCGATCCCACACGCGCGTCAGGCCCTTCGCGGTGGCCTTGTCGCCCGCCGCGGCCTGGATCTTCTGCAGCACCCGCGGCACGACGACGAGGAACGTCGGCCGGAGTACCGCGAGCGTCGGCACGACCCGCGCGGGGTCGGCAAGGTGCGCGATACGCATGCCGCTGGCGATGCAGATCAGCTGCAGGCCCCGCGCGAGCACGTGCGCGAGCGGCAGGAAGATGATCGTGTTGCCGCCGGCGTGCACCACCTCGCGATAGGCCGCGGCGATGTTGAGCACCTGCCCCAGGAAGTTCGCGTGCGTCAGCACGGCCCCCTTCGGCTCGCCCGTCGTGCCCGAGGTGTACACGATCGTCGCGGGGTCGTCGTGCCCGGCGCGCGTGCGGCGGTACTCGAGCTCGTCGTCGGACACCCCCCGACCCCGCGCGACCAGGTCGTCGAGAGAGGGGATGCCGCTCCCGGCATCCATCAGCCAGATTCCGAGGGCGTCGGTCAGCGCCGCCCGCAGCAGCTCGCCGTGCGCGGCGGATCCGCCGATCGCCAGGCGCACGCCCGCGTCGGCGGCGATCGCGACGACCTGCGACGCCGACGAGGTCTCGTACACGGGCACGACCACGCCGCCCGCGAACCACGTCGCCAGGTCGGCGACGGCCCACTCGTAGCGGGTGGGTGCCATGATCGCGACGGCCTCGCCCGCCGCCAGCCCCGCGGCGACCATGCCCTTCGCCAGGGCCCGCACCTCGGCGAGGAACGCCGCGGTGCTGATCGGCCGCCACTCGTCACCGGATGCCGGCGGCACCTCGAACGCGACGTGCGCGGGGGCCTCGGCCGCGCGCCGCACGAGCAGGTCGGTGACGTTCGCGTACGCGTCGAGAGACGCCAGAGCGGGGGTGTGCGACTCGCGCATCGGGTCCTCCCGGGATCAACCTGCGGCGCTGCGGACAGACGCCGTGGTGCGGGCGATCGCACCAATGTGAGTGTTCGGAGAGGGCGGCGGATCGGATGGGCGCCGCGCCGTCAACCCCCTGGCCATGTTGAGGTTGCGCTCAAGGAGGGCCGGTACCGTCTGATCCGGTTCGCCGCGAGGCGCCCCTTCGGGCGCCCACCGCGCAGCTCGAGAGGAGGCGGGGACCATCAGCACGACACTGGCCCGCCCCGCCGCGGGAACGGCATCCGCTCCCCGTCCGGCTCTGCGCAACCTGCCGTCGCTCACGGGGCTCCGCTGGGCCACGGCGATGCTGATCTTCGGGCACCACCTGATGGCGGTGAACTACTTCGGCGGGAACGCCGGAGTCGCGTGGGGCGTGCTGTTCGAAGCCGGCAAGACCGGCGTCACGCTCTTCTTCATCCTCTCGGGCTTCGTCCTCGCCTGGGGGTACAAGCCGCAGCAGTCCGCCGGTTCGTTCTGGTGGCACCGCGTGGCCCGCATCTACCCCCTGCACGTCGTGGGCGTGGGACTCGCCCTGGTCGCCGCCGCCACCCTGATCCCCGAGATCCACACCGACGGCGCAGTACCCCTCGCCGCCAACCTGCTGCTGGTCAACGGGTGGGTGCCCGACTGGTGGCAGGCGGGTAACCCCGCCAGCTGGTCGCTCGTGTGCGAGGCGTTCTTCTATCTCGCGTTCCCGTTCCTCATCCGCCCGCTCGTCCGGCTGTCGACCCGCGGACAGGTCATCGTCGTCGCGGTCGCCCTCGCGCTGGTGGCGCTGGCCCCGCAGATCGCCGCCTTCGCCCCGGGCGTGCTGTCGTCGGCATCCACCCCCCTCCTGCGCCTGCCCGAGTTCGTGATCGGCATGAGCCTCGCGCTGCTCGTCAAGAGCGGGGAGTGGATGCCGCTGCGCCTGCGCTTCGCGGTACCCCTCGCCGTCGCCGGATACGCGTTGTCCGAAGCGCCCACCCTGCCCGGCACCGACGTGCACCTGGGCCTGGCCGCGACCGTCGGCTTCTTCGCGCTGCTGGTCGCCTCTCTCGCCGCGGCCGACGCGCACCGCGGTTCCACCTTCCTCGCCCGTCCGCTCTGGCAGGAGCTCGGACGCGTGTCGTTCGCCTTCTACCTCGTGCACCTGCTCGTCATCGCCTCGGTGTCGTCGGCCTGGCCCGACGGGCACCCCGAACTGCCGTGGCGTCAGGCCGTGCCGCTCGCGCTCGCCGCGTTCGGCATCGCGCTCGCGATCGCGTGGGTGCTGCATCGGACGGTCGAGGTGCCGGCGCAGCGGTGGCTGCTGCGGTTCGACCCGGCGCGGCGGGCGACCGTCGGCGGCTGACGGCCCCGCGACACGCCCGGCCCACCGGGCGTTCAGCAAGGCCCCGATACACTGCCCCGTGCCCGAAACACTGCTGAGCCCCGACCGCGATGCCGCGCGGTCGACCACCATCGACCCGCTCGAGCTCGAGATCGCGCTGCGCGTCATCGACGCCGCCTCCTCGCTCGACCACGACGACCCCGCCTACATCGCCTTGCGCCGCCAGACCGGCAAGCTCTACAAGGACGTCAAGCGGCAGTCGCGCAAAGAGAAGCGTCAGCGCATCGCCGAGGCGGACCGCGCCGTCGTCGCCGCCACCGCCACCGGCGCCGCCGACCGCATCGACGACGAGACCCGCGGCATCCCGCTGCAGGCCCGCACCGCCATGCCGTTCGCCGGAGAGCTGATCAAGGCGCGCGCCTGCTATATCTGCAAAGAGGATTACACCCTCGTCGACGCGTTCTACCACCAGCTGTGCCCCGACTGCGCGTCGATGAGCCACGAGAAGCGCGACGCCCGCACCGACCTGACCGGCAAGCGCGCCCTGCTTACGGGCGGTCGCGCCAAGATCGGCATGTACATCGCGCTGCGGCTGCTGCGCGACGGCGCCCACACCACCATCACCACGCGCTTCCCCCGTGACGCGGTGCGCCGCTTCTCGTCGCTCCCCGACAGCGCCGACTGGCTGCACCGCCTCAAGGTCGTGGGCATCGACCTGCGCGATCCGGCGCAGGTGATCGGGCTCACCGACTCCGTGGCATCCGAGGGTCCTCTCGACATCCTGATCAACAACGCCGCGCAGACCGTCCGGCGCTCGCCCGGGGCGTACAAACCCCTGGTGGATGCCGAACTCGAACCGCTGCCGGACGGGCCGCTGCCCGAGCTCGTCACCTTCGGGCACACCAACGACGCCCACCCGCTCGCCCTGGCGCAGTCGGTGTCGGCGCACCCGATCCTCGCGTCGGCGGCGCGCACCGCGGACGAACTGACCGCCGAGGCCATGGCCGCCGGCTCGTCGTCGCTCGAGCGCCTGATGGCCGGGACGGCGATCGACGCGGGCGGACTCATCCCCGACGAGGACCGCATCAACAGCTGGACCCAGCACGTCGACCAGGTCGAACCCCTCGAGATGCTCGAGGTGCAGCTGGCGAACATGACCGCGCCGTTCCTGCTCGTCAGCCGCCTGCGGCCCGCGATGGCGGCATCCACGGCGAAGCGGAAGTACATCGTCAACGTCTCGGCGATGGAGGGCGTGTTCGGTCGCGGCTACAAGGGCCCCGGTCACCCGCACACCAACATGGCCAAAGCTGCGCTGAACATGCTCACGCGCACGAGCGCGCGCGAGATGTTCGAGTCCGACGGCATCCTGATGACCGCCGTCGACACCGGCTGGATCACCGACGAGCGCCCGCACTTCACCAAGGTGCGTCTGGCCGAAGAGGGCTTCCACGCCCCGCTCGACCTCGTCGACGGCGCCGCTCGCGTGTACGACCCGATCGTGCGCGGCGAGGCCGGCGAGGACCTGTTCGGCATCTTCTTGAAGGACTACCGCAAGAGCTCGTGGTGAGCCCTCGGCCCGTCTTCGCGCGGTGAGTGTCCACGACACGCCGCATCGGCCGGAGTCGGCGCGGCGTGTTCTGGAC
>NZ_QAJB01000148.1:0-7350 GCF_003061325.1 Microbacterium sp. HMWF026 | reverse complement strand
CCCGTACACCCCGCGGGTGGGACCCCCGCCGCGAGCGACGTACCCTTGAGAGCGTGGCCAGGGAAGACGACGTGAACGCGCGCGACGCGCGCGCCCGCGACGCTGCCCACCCCGCCCCGCGTCGCGAGATGCGCGCGGCCGGCCGCTGGGCGATCTACATCGGCGTCGCGATCCTCTTCGCCGTCGCGTGCGGGTTCCTGTCGCACTGGCAGTTCTCGCGCAACGCGGAACGCAGCGAGCAGCTGCAGCTCGTCGCCGACAACTACGACGCCGCCCCCGTGGCCCTGGGCGACCTGCTCGCCCCGGGCGCCGAGCTCTCCCCCCAGGACGAGTGGCGACCCGTCCGCCTGCAAGGCAGCTACCTGGCCGACGAGCAACTGCTCGTCCGCAACCGCGCGCACGGAGGATCCGCCGCTTACGAGCAGCTCGTGCCGTTCCGGCTCGACGACGGCCGGGTCTTCCTCGTCGATCGCGGTTGGCTTCCGCCGGGCAATCAGCAGGCCGCCCCCGACGACATCCCCGCTCCCCCGTCCGGCGACGTCGTCGTCGAGGTGCGTCTGCGCCCGGGCGAGGCGGCCCCCTCATCGGGTCGCAGTGCCGAGGCCGGGCAGGTGCCCACCATCAACCTGGGCCTGGTCGCCGAGCAGACGGGTCCGATCGAGCCGGGTGCCTACGGGCTGATCATGTCCGAGACGCCCGCGCCGGCATCCGCCCCGTTCACCGTCGACCCGCCGAGCGACGACCCCGGACCGTACCTGTCGTACGCGGTTCAGTGGATCCTGTTCGCCGTGATGGGGTTCGGTTTCATCGGGTACGTGATCGTCAACGAGCGCAAGCTCCGCCGCGAGGACGCCGAAGACGAGGACGACCTCGACGTCGCCCCGCCCGCGGCCCCCGTGCAGACGGCCGACACCGGCCGCCGCCGCGTCGACCCGGTCGCCCTGCACCGCGCGCGCAAGCGCCCCCGCGATCGTGACGCCGACGACGAAGACGCCCTTCTCGACGCGCACTGAGAGAACGGGGCGCCACCGACGGACCGCCGGGCGTCGGGACACGCCCGCGCACGGGGCGACGCCGCGGCCGTTCCGCGCGAATCGTCGAGGTCCCGGCATACATCCGCAGAGCGAAGCCGGCGTTCCCGCCGGCCGAGCGTCATGCGTCCACCCGCATCAGACCGTCACGGAACGAGCACGGGGGTCGACGCCGACAGGACGATGAAGCGCCCGGGGCGCTCGTCCCGACGGACGAGGCCTGCGCCTCCTCGTGTCGCGACCCGCCGTTCCGGCTCGCGCGCCCCGATCAGGCCAGCGTGATGAGGTCGGCGTAGTCGCGACCCCAGATGTCCTCGACACCGTCGGGCAGGATGAGCACGCGCTCGGGGTTGAGCGCCTCGACGGCGCCTTCGTCGTGCGAGACCAGCACCACAGCGCCCTCGTAGTGCGCGAGGGCGCCGAGGATCTCTTCGCGCGACGCCGGGTCGAGGTTGTTCGTGGGCTCGTCCAGCAGCAGCATGTTCGCCGAGGACACCACGAGCGTCGCGAGAGACAGACGCGTCTTCTCGCCGCCCGACAGCACGCCCGCGGGCTTGAGCACGTCGTCGCCGACGAACAGGAACGATCCGAGCACCTTCCGCGCCTCGGTCGCGGTGATGTGCGGAGCGGCCGACATCATGTTGTCGAGCACGGAGCGACCCACGTCGAGGTTCTCGTGCTCCTGCGCGTAGTAGCCGATCTTGAGGCCGTGGCCGGGCTCGAGCTGACCGGTGTCGGGCTTGTCGACGCCCGCAAGGATCCGCAGCAGCGTCGTCTTTCCCGCGCCGTTGAGACCCAGGATGACGACGCGCGACCCGCGGTCGATCGCCAGGTCGACGTCGGTGAAGATCTCGAGCGAGCCGTACGACTTCGACAGACCGGATGCCATGAGCGGCGTCTTGCCGCACGGTGCGGGCTTGGGGAAGCGCAGCTTCGCCACGCGCTCGTCCTGACGCACGTCATCCAGGCCCGAGAGCATCTTCTCGGCGCGCGCGACCATCTGGTGCGCGGCGGCGGCCTTCGACGCCTTGGCACCGAAGCGCGCGGCCTGCAGCTGCAATGCCGTGGCCTTCTTCTCGACGTTGGCGCGCTCCTTCTTGCGGCGCTCCTCGTCCGCTACCCGCTGGCGCAGGTAGTTCTTCCAGTTCATGTTGTAGACGTCGATGACCTGGCGGTTGGCATCCAGGTAGAAGACGCGGTTGACCGTCTCGCCCACGAGCTCGACGTCGTGCGAGATGACGATCAGGCCGCCCTTGTACCCCTTGAGGAACTCGCGCAGCCACACCACGCTGTCGGCGTCGAGGTGGTTGGTCGGCTCGTCGAGGATCATCGTCTGCGCGTCCGAGAACAGGATGCGCGCGAGTTCGATACGGCGCCGCTGACCACCCGAGAGGGTCTTGAGGGGCTGATCCAGGATGCGGTCCGGCAGCGAGAGGTTGTGGGCGATGGATGCCGCTTCGGCCTCGGCCGCGTAGCCACCGGCGGCTTCGAACTGCTCGGTGAGCCGCGCGTACTTCTTCATCGCCTTGGCGGCGATCGCGGCGTCGGCGTCGCCCATCGCCATCGAGGCCTCGTGCATGCCGAGGGCGAGCGAACCCAGGCCGCGGGCGTCGAGGATGCGCGTGCGCGCCAGCATCTCGGGGTCGCCCGAGCGGGGGTCCTGCGGCAGGTAGCCCAGTTCTCCCGAGCGGTCGACACCGCCGTTCGAGGGCAGCAGGTCGCCGGCGAGCACCTTGGTCAGCGTCGTCTTGCCCGCGCCGTTGCGCCCGACGAGGCCGATCTTGTCGCCGTCGGACACGCGGAAGTCCACGTCGGACATGAGCACGCGGGCACCCACGCGGATCTCGAGGTCGTGCACGGCGAGCACAGCGAACGTCCGTTCAGTCGGGGAAGGAGGAGCGGCCGAAGACTGGCCAGCCACCCAGTATAAGCCGCGCCCCTGCGAGCCTGCCGACAGCCCGTCATGGGCGCCCTGTCCGCCGCCGTCGCGGACCGATCCGACTGCGGGATGCCGCTCTCCGGCACCACGAACGGCCCGCTCCTCGGGTGTCTCGGCGTCGAGACGAACCGGCGGGCCTGGGGCCTCCGGGTTTGCGTTCTCACCCGGCGCCTCACCTAAACTAAGCATATCCTTACCTAACACGCAGGAGGCTCTTCGTGTCCCGATACCGCGCCCTGACGGCACTCGCCGTCGGTTCCGCCCTCGTCCTGACCGGCTGCGCCGGCACCTCGGCCGCCCCCGGCGACCAGGAGGCCGCGTCCGGTGACGCCGGTTTCCCCGTCACGATCGAGCACGCCCTGGGCGAGACCACGATCCCCGCCGCGCCGAAGCGCGTCGTCACGGTCAGCTGGGGCAACCAGGAGGCCGCCCTCGCCCTCGGCGTCGTCCCCGTCGCCATGCCCAAGGTCACCTGGGGCGACGAGGACGGCGACGGCATGCTGCCCTGGGTCAAGGACAAGCTCGACGAGCTCGGCGCCGAGACGCCCGTCCTCATGGACGAGACCAACGGCTTCGACTACGAGGCCATCGCCGACGCCAAGCCCGACGTCATCCTGGGCGCCTACTCGGGCATGACGCAGGAGCAGTACGACACCCTCAGCAAGATCGCCCCCGTCGTGGCCTACCCCGAGATCGCCTGGGGCACCACCTGGCAGCAGATGACGCTGACGGATGCCAAGGCACTGGGCCTCGAGGATCAGGCCGAGGCTTTGGTCTCCGACCTCGAGAAGCACGTCACCGACACCGCCGCGCAGTACACCGCCCTCGCCGGCAAGAAGTCGCTGTTCACCTACATCGACCCGACCGACCTCAGCACCGTCGGGTACTACTCCACCAAGGACCCCCGCGCCACCTACCTCGACGAGCTCGGCCTGACGCCCTCGTCCGCCGTCGAGACCTCGAGCGCCTCGGGCGACACCTTCTGGTTCACCGAGAGCACCGAGAACATCGAGAACTTCTCGGACGTGCAGGTCCTCACCGGCTACGGCACCGACGACACCCTCGCGCAGCTGCAGGCCGATCCGCTGTGGTCGCGCATCCCCGCGATCGCCAACGGCGCGGTGGCGTTCCTGCCCGACAACACCACGATGGCGGCGGCCGGCAACCCCAGCCCCCTGTCGATCGGTACGACCTGGGGCGACGAGTACATCGCCCTGGTGGGAGCGGCCGCCGAGAAGGCCGCGTCCTGATGACCGCCCTCGACGCGTCGGCGCGATGACCGCTCTCGCTGCGGCATCCACCGTCCCCGGCGACGCCCGCGTGCGTCGCTGGGGACGGCGGCGCGTCGTCGGCCTCACCGCCCTGGTCGTCGTCCTCGTCGTCGCCGCGGTGCTCTCGGTGACCTTCGGCGCCCGCGACGTGACGGCGTCCGACGTCTGGGCGGGGCTGGCCGGTTCGACCGACACCGCCTCGGCCGCGGCCGTCGCCAAACGCATCCCGCGCACCCTGCTGGCGATCCTGGTGGGTGCGGCCCTCGCCGTCTCGGGTGCGGTCCTGCAGGGCGCGACGCGCAACCCGCTCGCCGACCCGCAGATTCTCGGCATCAACGGCGGAGCCGGCCTGGCCATCGTCAGCGGCATCGCCTTCTTCGGACTGAGCTCGCCCTCGATGTACATCTGGGTCGGCATGCTCGGCGCCGCGGGCGCGGCCGTGCTCGTCTACGCGATCGGCTCCCTGGGCTCCGGCGGCGCCACCCCCCTGCGGCTCGCCCTCGCCGGCGCCGTCACCGCGGTCGCCTTCAGCTCGCTGACGAGCGCGATCCTGCTGCCGCGCACCGATGTTATGAACGTCTTCCGCTTCTGGCAGATCGGCGGGGTGGGCGGCGCCACCCCCGAGACCGTCGGGCAGGTGCTGCCCTTTCTGATCGTCGGCCTGATCGTGTGCCTCGCCAGCGCCCCCGCGCTCAACACCCTCGCGCTCGGCGACGAGCTCGCGGCGGGCCTCGGCGCCCGCGTGCGCACGGCGCGCCTGATCGCCACGGCCGGCGCCGTCGTCCTGTGCGGCGCCGCGACCGCCGTGGCCGGGCCCATCGGCTTCGTCGGGCTCGTCATCCCGCACATGCTCCGCCTGATCGTCGGGGTCGACCACCGGTGGCTCCTCCCCGTGTCGGCCCTGGGCGGGGCGGCCCTGCTCACGCTCGCCGACGTCGTCGGGCGCGTGGTCGCCCGCCCCGAAGAGATCGAGGTCGGCATCGTCACCGCCCTCATCGGGGCCCCCTTCTTCATCGCGCTCGTGCGCCGGCAGAGGATGCGTGCCCTGTGACCACGTCCCTGCCCCGTCCCGGCCTCCTGCCGTCCTCTGCGCCCGAGACCCTGGCATCCGTCGTCTCCGGTCGGCGGCGACGCCGTCGGCGGTGGACCCTGGTCACGGCGGTCCTCGCCACGCTGGTGCTGGCGTCGTTCGCCCTGAGCCTCATGCTCGGACAGACCTTCTACTCCCCCGCCGAGGTGTGGGGCGTCCTCACCGGTCAGCGCGTCGCCGGCGCCTCGTTCACCGTGGGCGAGCTGCGCCTGCCCCGCGCGACGACCGCCCTGCTCACCGGCCTGTGCTTCGGCATGGGCGGCGTCGTGTTCCAGACGATGCTGCGCAACGCCCTCGCGAGCCCCGACGTGATCGGCATCAACACCGGCGCGAGCGCGGCCGCGGTGATCGGCATCGTCGTCCTCGGCTGGGGCGAGACCGCGGTGTCGTTCCTGGCGATGGGCGCGGCCCTGGTCGCCGCGCTGGCGATCTACTTGCTGTCGTACCGCGACGGCAGCTCGGGCGCGCGTCTCATCCTCGTCGGCATCGGCGTCGCCGCGATGTGCCAGGCGGTCGTGTCGTACGTCATCGCGCGCGCCGCGCAGTACGACCTGCCCGCCGCGATGCGCTGGATCACCGGCGACCTCAATGACGCCACCTGGGATCGCGCCCTGCCCGTCCTGTTCGCGGTGCTCGTCCTGGGGCCGGTGCTGCTCGTGCTGTCGGGCCGCCTCGAGATCCTGCGCATGGGCGACGACACCGCCGCCGCCATCGGCCTGCCCGTCGAGCGCAGCCGCCTGCTGCTGATCGTGGCGGCCGTCGGTCTGCTGGCCTTCGGCACCGCCGCAGCGGGGCCCATCGCCTTCGTGTCGTTCCTGGCCGGACCGATCGCCGTCCGACTGCTGGGTCCCGTCGGCTCGCCCGTGCTGCCCGCGGGACTGATGGGGGCGCTGCTCGTCCTCGTCGCCGACTTCGCCGCGCAGTACGCGTTCGGCACGCGCCTGCCGGTCGGTGTGATCACCGGCGTGCTCGGTGCGCCCTACCTCGTCTTCCTGCTCGTCCGCAGCAGCCGATCCGAAGGAACGTCGCTATGACCCCCCGCGACACCGCGACCCGACCGACCGCACGCACCGAAGGGATTACGCGATGACCGCCGAGCGCACGCTGAGCGCCGAGGGCGTCACCCTCGCCTACGGAGACCGCACGATCGTCGACACGCTCGACCTCTCGCTGCCCCCCGGTCGGGTCACGGCGATCGTCGGCGCCAACGCGTGCGGCAAATCGACCCTGCTCAAGGCCATGGCGCGTCTGCTGACCCCGAGCGCGGGCCGGGTGCTGCTCGACGGCAAGGCCATCCACCGGATGCCGACCAAGCAGGTCGCCCGCGTGCTCGGCCTGCTGCCCCAGTCGCCGGTCGCTCCCGACGGGATCGCCGTGTCCGACCTCGTCAGCCGGGGCCGACACCCCCACCAGGGCGCCCTCTCGCGGTGGACGCGGACCGACGACGACGCCGTCGCGCGAGCACTGGACGCGACCGACACCGCCCACCTCGCCGACCGCCACGTCGACCAGCTCAGCGGCGGCCAGCGCCAGCGCGTCTGGATCGCGATGGCCCTCGCGCAAGAGACAGACGTCCTGCTGCTGGACGAGCCGACGACGTTCCTCGACATCAGCCACCAGATCGACGTGCTCGACCTGCTCACCGACCTCAATCGCGAACGCGGCACGACGGTGGCCATGGTGCTGCACGACCTGAACCTCGCGGCGCGCTACGCCGACCACCTGGTGGCGATGGCCGCGGGACGCATCGTCGCCGCGGGAACGCCCGACGAGGTGCTCACCGAGGACACGGTGCAGGAGGTCTTCGGCCTGCGCAGCCGCGTCGTGCCCGACCCGCTCACCGGCCGCCCGATGATCGTGCCGATCGGACGCCACCACACGGTGGTGGACGAGACGATCAGCGCGAGCTGATCGCGCCCGCCCGATCGGGCGCGCTCCCCACGGTCGTGGAGGAGACGATCAGCGCGAGGCTGATCACGCCCGCACGATCGAGCTCGCTCCACACGGTCGGGGACGAGA
>NZ_QAJB01000147.1:0-5345 GCF_003061325.1 Microbacterium sp. HMWF026 | reverse complement strand
GGTCGGGGTCCCAATCGGCGCCCGCGTACGGGTCGTCGGGGATGTCGTACGACTCGGGCGGTGCGTCGGCGTACGACTCGGAGGCGGCGCCGGGATGAGTCACCCCTCCACGGTAACCCGGGCCGCCGACACCGACACCGCCCCGGTGCGCGGCGAGGACGACCGGGGCGGTGGGGAGGAGGGGCGACTCAGTGCGTGGACGGCGAGAACGACAGCTGCGACGCCACCAGACCGTGTTCGCGGCTGACGATCTGCGCGCGCCCGGGCGCCGCCCGCTCGGGCTTGACCCGGCCGATGAGAGCCCCCTCCTCGGGGTTTCCGCCGAGGAGGATGCCGGTCACGCCCAGGTCGGTGAAGCGCTGGATGATCGGGTCGTACGCCGCGCGGCTCGCGCCGCCGGAGCGGCGGGTCAGGATGACGTGCAGACCGAGGTCGCCGGCCTGCGCGAGCAGTGGCTGCAGCACCGCCAGAGGGTTGCCCTGGCTTGTGGCGACGAGGTCGTAGTCGTCGACGAGGATGAACCCCTCGGCCCCCTTCCACCAGCTGCGCTCGCGCAGCTGCGCGGGCGTCACATCGGGACCGGGGATGCGCGTCGAGAAGTACTGGGCGAGGTCGTTCATGCCGCCCGTGGCCAGGTCGTGCGAGGTGAGGTACGCACCGAGGTAGTCGTCGGGGATCTCGCCCAGCAGCGCGCGACGGTAGTCGACCACGAAGATCTTCGCCTCGGCGGGGGTGTAGAGGCGCTGGATCTCTTTCGCCACCGCGCGCAGGAACGAGGATTTGCCCGTTCCCGAGTCGCCGTACACGAACAAGTGCGGTTCGACCCGCGGGTCGACGCCGAAGGGCGACAGCTGCGCCTCTTCGATTCCGAGCAGCATGCGGGGGTCGCCGGGCTCGGCCAGGGACCGCACCTCGTCGAGCGAGATGAGCTCGGGCAGCAGACGGAGCTTGGGACCGGGCTCGCCGCGCCACGCGGCCGAGACGCGGTCGATCATGTCGCTCACGCCGTCGGCGATCGTCGCCGGGTCGTCGGAGCCGTCGATGCGCGGAACGGACGTGAGCATCTGCAACGAGGTCGCGCTGAGGCCGCGTCCGGGCTGACCGACGGGGACGTTCGCGGCCTGCTTGCGATCGACGTCGGAGTCGGTCGGGTCGCCCAGGCGGAGTTCGAGTCGCGTCTGGATGAGGTCCTTGAGGTTCGCGCGGATCTCGAGCCACCGGTTGGCCGTGACCACGACGTGCACGCCGAAGCTCAGACCGCGCGCGGCGATCGTCTGCACGCGCGCCTCGAGCGCCTCGAACTCGCCGCGCAGGGTCGACCAGCCGTCGACGACGAGGAACACGTCGCCGAAACCGTCGTCCAGGCGCCCCTCGCGGCGCCGCGAGCGGTAGGTGTCCATCGAGTCGACGGCGTTGCGGCGGAAGTACTGCTCGCGGGCGTCGAGCACGGCCTCGACCTCGGCGACCGCGCGGCGCACGG
Source organism: Microbacterium sp. HMWF026 (assembly GCF_003061325.1). NCBI lineage: Bacteria > Bacillati > Actinomycetota > Actinomycetes > Micrococcales > Microbacteriaceae > Microbacterium > Microbacterium sp. HMWF026. Next base: position 3,865 of record NZ_QAJB01000147.1, on the reverse strand, counting down.
CCTCGGGCTCGGTGCGCGTGGCCACGCCCGAGACGTGCGGGTGGCGCTGCATCGCGGTGAACCCGCCGCCGCCGAAGTCGAGCACGAAGAACTGCAGCTCCCGCGGGGTGCCGGTCAGCGCGAGCGCCGACACGAGTGTGCGCGCGAGTGTCGACTTGCCGCTGAGCGGGGATCCGACGATCGCGACGTGACCCGCCGCCCCGCCGAGCGAGACGGTGAGGTGGTCGCGGCGCTGCTCGAGCGGGATGTCGACGACGCCGATCGGCACGGTGAGGGCACCGGCATCCCTCCATCTGCGCGACACCAGCCCGAGCGCCGGATCCTCGGCGAGGTCGGGCATGAGCTGGTCCAGCGGCGTGGGCTCCGCGAGCGGCGGAAGCCACACCTGGTGCGCCTCGGGGCCCCGGTCCTTCATCCGGTCGACGGCGATCTGGAACGTGGAGCGCTTCTCGGCGACCGGGGTCGAGGGCGCCGCGGGCGCGGCATCCGTCCGCTCCTCCTCGTCGTCGGGCTGGGCCGCGGCGGTGAAGACCTCGACGCGGGCGGGACCCGAGATCGGTGCGCCCAGGCTGTCGACGCTCGTGCCGGCGAGGCCGCGCGGGCGACCCGAGACGTAGGCTGCGCGGAACTGCACGAGGTTCTCGGTGTCGCTCTTGAGGAAGCCGACGCCCGGCTCCTGCGGCAGCGTGTACGCGTCGGCCGTGCCGATGATCGTGCGGGACTCGGATGCCGAGAACGTGCGCAGACCGATCCGGTACGACAGGTAGGTGTCGAGGCCGCGCAGCTTTCCCTCTTCGAGACGCTGCGAGGCGAGCAGCAGGTGCACGTGCAGCGAGCGGCCGACGCGGCCGATGTTGAGGAAGCTGTCGACGAACTCGGGCTTGGCCGTCAGCAGCTCGGAGAACTCGTCGACCACGACGAGCAGCGCCGGAAGCGGAGCCAGATCGGTCCGGCCCCCGCGGCGGGCGGCCTCGTATTCTCCGACGTTGGCGAAGTTGCCCGCGGCGCGCAGCAGCTCCTGGCGGCGCACGACCTCGCCCTGCAGCGCGTCCTGGAAGCGGTCCACGAGCGCGAGTTCGCTGCCGAGGTTGGTGATGACGGCCGAGACGTGCGGCATCTCGGCCATACCGGCGAAGGTCGCCCCACCTTTGAAGTCGACGAGGACGAAGTTGAGCTGCTCGGGCGAGTGCGTCATCGCGAGCGCCAGCACGAGGGTGCGCAGCACCTCGGACTTACCCGATCCGGTCGCTCCGACCATCACGCCGTGCGGACCCATTCCCTGGGATGCCGACTCCTTCAGGTCGAGCACGAGCGGCGCACCCGAGGGCTGCTGGCCGATCGGCACGCGCAGGCGGTCGCGTTCGAGGCGCGGCGTCCACGCCTGGTCGAAGTCGACGGCGCGGACGTCGGGAAGGCCGAGCAGCTCGGTCAGCTCCGCCTGCCCCTGCGTGGTCGGCGCGTCCACGACGACCATGGGCGCTGGGCGCAGCGGCATGAGCCGACGCGCGGTCGCCTCGGCCTCGGCGATGCTCATGGCATCCGGGACGAAGGTCTGCGCGCGACCCGCGCCGTCGATGAACTCGGCGAGCGCGGGGGCGGCGGGAGCGTTCCGGCGTCCCTGCGGCGACGGCGCCGGAGCGTCGGCCAGGGCCACGCGGGCCACGACCGGGTCGTCGAGCTCGTCCCACCGCGTCGGCAGGTCGATGACGGTGACGCCTTGCGCACCCTCGAGTCCGGCCAGGGCGCCGCCGGTGGTGGCATCCACTCCGTCCACCACGAGGATCACGTGCGGGGTGACGGCCGCCCCGGGGCTGAAACGGGGGCGCGACGACAGCTGCGGCGGCAGCATGTCGACCAGCTCGTCGATGGATGCCGCGACCATCCGCGCGGGCCCGAGTCGGTCCTGCACGCGCGACGACATCGCGTGCGGCAGCCACTTGACCCAGTCCCAGGCGGGCGTCTGGGCGGCCCCCGCGAGCACCGCGATGACGACGTCCTCGGGGTCGTGCAGGGTCGCCGCCGACGCCACGAGGGAACGCGCCAGGCTGCGCACGCCCTCGTCGTCGGATCCGACGAGCTCGATCCGCGCGTAATCGGCGAGGGGGAATCCTAGCGGCAGGTCGCGCTGGATCTCGTGCGTGAGCATGAAGCGGTGCGCGGCCGAGGCGGCGACGGGGTCGAGCTGGGCGAGCGGCGGCAGCTCGGGTGCCTCGAGGGTGAGACTCAGCGGCTGGTCGGCCACGCCGATGCGGGCGAGGAGGAACGTCGGGTCGCCCGGCTGCCGCTCCCACACGCGCGAGCGCTCCTCGGCGATGAACGGCAGGGCGGCGGGCGCGGGCATGATCCATCCGCCGTGGCGACGCTGCTTGCGCGCGGCGACGCGCACCGTGTCGCGCAGATCGGACAGGTAGGCGAGATACTCGCGACGGTTGCCGAGAACCTGGGCGTTGCGCTGCGCGCGCTGCCGCCATCCGTTGACCGCGACGAAGCCCAGCGACGACAGCAGGAACATGCCACCGATGAGGAAGCCCGTCGGACCGCTGTTCGAGATGGTCACCATGACGATCGCGCCCACGCTTCCCAGCATCGGCAGGAGCGAGGTCAGGATGCCGCTGCCGCCCTCGTTCGGGACGAGCTCGGGCGGGGGCTGGACGACGATGCGCCCGTCGGGAAGAGACGGCGGGGCGATGCGCGGACCCGTGCTCACACCGGACCTCCGATCAAGCGGCTGAGGGTGAAGATGCGTTCGCCGAGGCGCACGCGCGTGCCGTCCTCGAGAAGGGTGCGCGAGCCCGGCCGCAGCACGTGGACGGTGCCGTCGTCGTCGATGAGCTCGGATCCGTTCGTCGAGCCGGCGTCGATGACCCACGCCGTGTCGCCGTCGTGCTCGAGCCGCAGGTGGGTCTTCGAGATGAGGCGGTCGGGGTCGTCGACGGCGAGGACGACATCGCCGGGCTGCTCGGCGACGGGAGCGCGGCCGAACAGCACCGCCGCGGGCAGGGCGAACTGCGCGCGCTGACCGGTGTCGAAGACGACCAGCAACTGCGCTCCCCCGACCGACGCGACGGCCGAGGGGGCGACGGTGCGCTCCCCGGCCACCGTCCGGGACTCGAGGGCGACGAGCGGCTCGCCCCACGCCGGGGCGTCGGGGAGGGCGGCGGCGGAGGCGTCGACGCGCAGGGGTTCGCGCGGGGTCGCGGAGCGCGCGTGCACGGTGGGCTCGGCCAGGGCGCGGGGGGTGTCGGCATCCGTCCCGCTCTTCGTGCGGGGAACCGCGAGCAGGACGGTCCCGGCGGCGCGATCGGCCCACGAGCGGCGCCGGCCGGAGCGGTCGAACGCCGCCGAGGCCACCACCACCCAGGCACCGGCCACGAGGACCAGCCCGCCGAGCACGACCAATCCGCCGCGCACGAAAGCCCGTCCGGCGCCGGGCACGACCGGGGCCTCGACGCGCGACGCGCGCAGACCGAACAGCAGGGCACCCGGGGTCGCTCCCCGTCGCGCCTGCAGGATCCACAGGCCCAGCAGGGCCTCAGCGGCGACCGCGGCCCCCAGGATCGGGGAGCCGAGAAGGGATGCCACGCCCGCGGCGATGACCACCAGGGCCGCATCGACGCTGAAGGCTCCCACGCGCACCCCCACGGTCGCGGGCGCGCCGAACGGCGGCGTCTGCGTCATGTCGCCATCATCGCACGCGCGATCTCGATCGCCCCGGCGGCGAGCAGGCCCGCCGGAAGCGACAGAGCCGTCGCGAGCGCCTCGAAGACATCGCCCGTGCGCGACCATCCGAGCGAGCGCAGCCCCCGCCCCACCGGGACCACCAGCAGCGCGGCGCCCAGTCCTCCAAGGAGGAGTAGTCCGGCGA
>NZ_QAJB01000146.1:0-1848 GCF_003061325.1 Microbacterium sp. HMWF026 | reverse complement strand
GAGGTGCCCTCGACGGCCCCCGCTCCCCCGCAGGCCGCCGCCGCCGCGCGCCACGACGAGCCTCGTCTCGACACCGGAGACGACGCCACGCGTCGCTGACCACGCGGGACGAAGGCGCCCGCTCCCGCACCGGGGGCGGGCGCTTTCGCGTGCCCGGTTCCCGTTCCCGCCGCCGCGCGCGTGTCGCCGCGCTCCCGCAACGCCCACTCCGCGCTTCATCGGCGCCAAAACGTCGCCCCGTGCCCTCATCCGCGCCATTCGGCGCCAGCGGAACGCCGCGACGCGCGCCCAGCGCTTCATCGGCGCCAAATCGTCGCCCCGCGCCCTCATCCGCGCCATTCGGCGCCAGCGAAAACCCCGCAACGCCCGCACCGCGCTTCATCGGCGCCGAAACGTCGCGCAACGCCCTCATCCGCGCCATTCGACGCCAGCGAGACGCCGCGACGCGCGCCTAGCGCTTCATCGGCGCCAAAACGTCGCCCAGCGCCCTCATCCGCGCCATTTGGCGCCACCGAAAACCCCGCAACGCCCGCTTCGCGCTTCATCGGCGCCGAAACGTCGCCCAGCGCCCTCATCCGCGCCATTCGGCGCCAGCGAAAACTCCGCGACGGGCGCCCAGTGCTTCGTCGGCGCCAAAACGTCGCGCAACGCCCTCATCCGCGCCATTTGGCGCCACCGAAAACCCCGCAACGCCCGCACCGCGCTTCATCGGCGCCGAAACGTCGCCCAACACCCCCATCCGCACCATTCGGCGCCAGCGAAAACCCGCGCGAGTGCGGCGCCGCGGCGGCATCCCGGAACCGCGGGCGGGAACACGACGACGCCCACCTCTCCGAGATGGGCGTCGTCGGGAGTGCTCAGAACGGCAGCAGCGGATCGACGGCGATCGCGACGAAGAGCAGCGTCAGGTACGTGATCGACGCGTGGAAGACCCGCATCGGCCGCGGCTCGCCACCGCGCACGGCGCGCGAGTACAGGCGGTGCGACTCGTAGATGAACCATCCGCCGAACACGAGGGCGGACACGGTGTAGACCAGGCCCATCGGCGCCACGGGGATGAGCAGGAGCGAGCACGCGACGGTCGCCCACGCGTAGAGGATCACCTGCAGCCCCACCTGCGACCCGCTGCGGGTCGCGCCGAGCATGGGCACGTCGACGCCGTCGTACTGCGCGGCGTACTTCATCGACAGGGGCCAGTAGTGCGGCGGGGTCCAGAGGAAGACCAGCGCGAACAGGATGAACGGCGCCCACGAGAGCGAACCCGTCACCGCCGACCAGCCGATCAGCACCGGGAAGCAGCCCGCGATGCCGCCCCACACGATGTTCTGTTCGGTGCGGCGCTTGAGGATCATCGTGTAGATGACGACGTAGAAGAAGATCGCGGCCGCCGACAGCGCAGCGGCGAGGGGGTTGGTGAAGGCCCACAGCCACACGGTCGACACCACGGCGAGCGTCCACGCGAACGTCAGCGCGCCGCGCGGCGACACCTCGCCCGTGACGAGCGGACGGTTCTCGGTGCGCTGCATGTGCGCGTCGATGTCGCGGTCGAGGTACATGTTGAACGCGGCCGCCGAGCCGGCGCTCAGCGAACCGCCGATCACCGTGGCGAAGATCAGCCAGAGGTTCGGCAGGCCGCCCTGCGCGAGGATCATGACCGGAACGGTGGTCACCAGCAGCAGCTCGAGGACGCGGGGCTTCGTCAGAGCGACGTAAGCCCGAAGGGTGCGTCCGACGGAGCGGCGATCGGTCGTCGCAATGACGTGCGACGTCGTCGAGATGTCCATCGTCCCCCGGGGTAGCGCGTATATATCCCTCCGATTCTATGCCATCCCCACCACACCCCCGGCC
>NZ_QAJB01000145.1:7109-10173 GCF_003061325.1 Microbacterium sp. HMWF026 | reverse complement strand
GGTCAGAGGTCGGCGGGGCGGGGGTCAGAGGTCGAAGGCGGCGCGGACGCCCTCGTTCACGACGACGCCGGCGCGAACGTTGAGCCCCTTCGCGAGAGCGGGATCCGCGGCGGCGGCGGCCTCCCACCCGCTGTCGGCGATGCGGGTGATGTAAGGCAGCGTGGCGTTCGACAGGGCGCGGGTCGAGGTGTGCGGAACGGCGCCGGGCATGTTGGCGACGCAGTAGTACAGCGCCTCGTGCACGCGGAACGTCGGCGCATCGTGGGTCGTGGGGCGCGATCCCTCGAAACAGCCACCCTGGTCGATCGCGATGTCGACGAGGACGGAGCCGGGCTTCATCGCGGCGACCATGTCGTCCGTGACGAGCTTGGGGGCCGCGGCGCCCGGAATGAGCACCGAACCGATGACCAGGTCGGCGTCGGCCAGCTGCTCGGCGATCTCGAGACGGGTGGACGCGCGGGTCTCGATCGCGCCGCCGAAGCGTTCCTCGAGCTGACGGAGCTTGGGCAGCGAGATGTCGACGACCGTCACGCGAGCCCCCAGCCCCAGCGCGTTGGCCGCGGCGTGCTCACCCGCGACGCCGCCGCCGATCACGACGACCTTCGCCCGCGGGGTGCCGGGGACACCACCGGGCAGCAGTCCCCGCCCGCCCGACGCGCGGAGCAGGTGGTGGGCGCCCTCGATGATCGACAGACGGCCGGCGACCTCGCTCATCGGCGCGAGCAGCGGCAGCGCGCGGTCGGGCGTCTGGACCGTCTCGTAGGCCACGGCCGTGGTCCCCGCCGCCATGAGCGCGTCGGTCAGCGGACGGTCCGCGGCGAGGTGCAGGTAGGTGAACAGCGTCAGATCGGCGCGCAGGTGAGCGTACTCGGGCGCGATCGGCTCTTTGACCTTGACCAGCAGTTCGGCCCGCGCCCACGTCTCGTCGGCCGTGGCGACGATCTCGGCGCCGGCGGCGCGGTACTGCTCGTCCGAGAAGCCGCTGCCCTCGCCCGCTCCCGCCTGGACGAACAGCTCGTGGCCGCGGTGGACGAGAGCGTCGACCCCCGGGGGCGTCATGGCGACGCGGTTCTCGTTGTTCTTGATCTCGGTGGGCACGGACACGCGCATGGGTTCCTCCTCGAGCGGATGAGCGATGCCGAGAGAATCGCAGAAAGAAGTGTTTCGCGGGTGTTTCTCCGAATATCCTTCGACCCCACGCGCCCTCCTGCGATTAGAGTCGGATGCCGAGACCTCCCCCACCCGCTCCCGGCGAAGGATCTACGGTGAACGACGACGACCTGCACCCGCTCGACGCCCGGATCATCGAGCTGCTCTCGGCCGACGCCCGCATGACGAACGCTGCACTGGCCGAGGCGCTGGGGGTGGCGGCATCCACCGCCCATGCCCACGTGCGCGCGCTGCTGGAGCGCGGGTTGATCACCGGCTTCCACGCCGCCGTCGACCAGAGCCGCCTGGGCCGGGGACTGCAGGCCATCGTCGGCGTCACGCTCCGACCGGGCCAGCGGCAAGAGAGCATCCGCGCCTTCGCGCACGAGATTCGGCGCCACCCCGACGTGATCCAGCTGTTCTTCCTGGGCGGGGCGGACGACTTCCTCGTGCACATCGCCGTCGACGATTCTTCGGCCGTACGCCGTTTCGTCGTCGATCACCTCTCGGCGCGGCACAGCGTGGCATCCACCCGGACGAGCATCATCTTCGAATACCACCGCAACGCCCTGGCGGCGGACTTCGACTGAACCGGGCCGCGCGCGTCAGCGCCGGACGGCCGCCGCGATCGCCGCGATGTCGGCGGGGGTGGATCGACAGCACCCGCCGACCAACCGCGCCCCGGCGGCGACCCACGCCGGGGCGTCATCGGCCAGCGCGGCGGCTCCCCCGTGCCAGGTGCGGGTCGCGGCATCCCAGGTCTCGCCGGTATTGGGGTAGGCGACGAGCGGGATGCCCGGGGCCTCGGCCAGAGCGGCACCCACCGACGCGGGCGCGCAGCAGTTGACGCCCACCGCGATCACGCCGGGAACGGAGGCGGCGAGCTGCAGCGCCCGGGCGCGCGAGCCGGGGGCGGCGAAGCCCGAGCTGTCGCCCGACAGGCTCACGAACGCGGGCACGTCGACGTCGGCGAGCTCCAGGGCGAGGGCCTCGACCTCGAGCGGTGAGGGGATGGTCTCGACCGCGAGCACGTCGGCCCCGGTCTCGGCGAGCACGTGCAACCGTCGGCGGTGGGCCGTGCGCAGGTCGTCGAGCGAGAGGCCGTACGCGCCGGTGTACTCGCTCCCGTCGGCGCGCAGCGCCCCCAGGGGACCGACGGATGCCGCGACCACGACGTCACCGGCGTCGCGCGCGACCGACACCGAACGCCGCAGGAGCGTCTCGACCTCGGCGTCGGGGATGTCGCCCCCGAAACCCAGCTGGTAGGACGCGGCGATCACGACCTCGGCACCGGCGGCGACGAACTCGGCGTGGGCGGCGCGCACCTCGTCGGGGTCGTCGCGCAGCACCCGCGCCGACCACAGCGCGCTGGTCACGTCGTTGCCGCGCGACTCGAGCAGCGTGCCGAGTCCGCCGTCCAGGACGACGGGACGGTCGGTCAGGGCGTCGGCGAGGGCGATCACGCCTCGTGCGTCTCGCCCGCCGCGAGCACGCGCAGGGCGCTCGCGAGCAGGGCCTGATCGGCGCGACTGACATCGCGCAGGGCCTCGGCCTCGAGCCGCACGAGCTCGGTCATCGCGGCATCCACCCGTTCGACCCCCTCGGGGGTGATGGCGACGAGGATCGCCCGGCCGTCCGAGGGATTGGGACGCCGGTGCACCAGACCGCGCTCGGCGAGCTTGTCGAGACGGTTCGTCATCGCGGCGCTGCCGATCATCGTCGCCGTGATCAGGCGCGTGGCGCTGAGCTCGGTGCCCGCGCGGCGCAGGACCGCGAGCACGTCGAACTCCCACACCGCGATGCCCGCGCTGGCGAACGCCTTGGCGCGCAGCTTCGACAGGTGGAACGCCGCACGACGCAGGCGCGACATCACGTCGAGGGGCGTGAGATCGACCTCGGGCAGCAGCTGCGACCA
>NZ_QAJB01000145.1:0-7099 GCF_003061325.1 Microbacterium sp. HMWF026 | reverse complement strand
GGGTGGTGCGGCGCGGCGTGCCGGGGATGGATGCCGGGTGGGCCGACGGGACGCCGGGTCAGCGCGAGCGCGGCGGAGCCGTCGTCCCGCGCGCGACCAGCCGCGTGGGCAACTCGATGTGCGTCTGCGCGAGGGTCTCTCCCGCCAGCAGGGCGAGGACCATGCGCACCGCCTCGGCGCCCAGGCGCTTCATCGGCTGGCCGACCGTGGTCAGCCCGGGCTGCGCCCGCGCGGCCTCGGGCACGTCGTCGAAGCCCACGACGGACAGGTCGTCGGGCACGCGCAGCCCCCGCTCGCGCGCGACCTCGACGATCGACAGGGCCGACAGGTCGTTCGCCGCGAACACCGCGGTCGGCGGGTCGTCGAGCGAGAGCATCGCGTGCGCGGCCTCGCGCGCGACGTCCTGCTCGTAGCGGCCCACCCCGACCAGGGCCGGATCGAACGGGATGCCGGCGGCCGAGAGTCCGGCACGATAGCCCGAGGCGCGGGCCACCGCGGAGCGCAGGTCGGGGCGACCGGCGATGAAACCGATCCGACGGTGCCCCAGCTGCACGAGATGGTGGACGGCCTGCTGCGCCCCGGTGTAGCTGTCGGACTCGACCGTGGGCAGGTCGCCACGACCCGTGTGCGGGTCGATCGCGACGATGGGCACCTCGCCCGAGACGGTGACGACCGTAGGGGTGACGATGATCGCGGCGTCGATGAGGGTGCCGCTCAGCCGGCTCAGCGAGCGGCGCTCCCACCCCTCGCCGTCGCGACGGGCGGCGGTGTAGGCCAGCAGGTCGTAGCCGGTGCCCGACAGCGCTCCCCCGACGCCCTTGAGGATCTCGGCCGAGAACGGCTCGATGCCGGCCACGAGCACCCCGATCACCCCGGTGCGCCGCGACCGCATGCTGCTGGCGACGAGGCTGGACTCGTAGCCGAGGGCTTCGACCGCGTCGAGCACGCGCCCCACGGTCTGCGGCGAGACGCCGTAGCGACCGTTGACCGCTTTGGACACCGTGGCCACCGACACCCCGGCCGCCGCCGCGACGTCGTGGATCGTGGCACGCCTGTTCATGGCATCCGACCCTAGCGTGGAAATCATTTTCGAAAACGTTTGACGAGCCCTTCGCGTCCGGGCGACACTGCTGACACCTCGGCGGGCCGCACACCCACCGGGGAACGAACGAACGGCCGTGACGAACGGCCCGCGACACCGGCAGAGCAGCCGACACCGACGCGTCCTGCGACGCACTCGACGAAGAGAAACGGGCATCACATGAACACGCGCAAGATCATCGCCGGAACGGCCCTCGCCGTCGCCGGCACCCTCGCCCTCGGCGGTTGCGCCGCCGGCGGCTCCGGCGGACAGAACGCCGACGGCAGCGTCACGCTGACGATGTGGCACAACTCCACCACCGGCGACGGCAAGAAGTACTGGGAGGACACCGCGGCCGCGTTCGAAGCCGCCAACCCCGGCGTCACGATCGAGATCCAGGCGCTGCAGAACGAAGAGGTCGACGGCAAGCTGCAGACCGCGCTGAACGCCGGTGACGCTCCCGACATCTTCATGGCACGCGGCGGCGGAAAGCTCGCCGACATCGTCGCCGCCGGGCAGGCGATGGACCTCACCGACAAGATCACGCCCGAGGCCAAGGCCGCCCTGGGCAACTCGCTCGGCGCGTTCGAGGTCGACGGCAAGAACTACGGCATGCCCGTCGCGGTGCTGCCCTCGGGCATCTTCACCTCTCAGGACCTCCTGTCGGCCGCGGGCGTCACCACCGCCCCCGCCACGATCGACGACCTCGAAGCCGCCAACGCCAAGATCCGCGCCACGGGCGTCGCCCCGATCGCCGTCGGCGCGAAGGACGCCTGGCCCGCCGCGCACTGGTACTACAACTTCGCGCTGCGCGCCTGCGCCAAGGACGTCCTCGACGAGGCCGCCTCGAGCCGCAGCTTCGACGACCCGTGCTGGATCGAGGCGGGCGAGAACCTGCAGTCGTTCCTGGCCACCCAGCCGTTCAACGACGGGTTCCTCACCACCGCCGCGCAGCAGGGCGCCGGGTCCTCGGCCGGCCTGCTCGCCAACCGGCAGGCGGCCATGGAGCTCATGGGCGCCTGGAACCCCGGTGTCATCGCCTCGCTGACGCCCGACGAGCAGCCCCTGCCGGACCTCGGCTGGTTCCCCTTCCCCGAGGTCCCCGGTGGCGACGGAGAAGAAGGCGCCATCATGGGCGGCGTCGACGGTTACGCGTGCTGGGTCAACGCCCCCTCGCAGTGCACCGACTTCTTGAACTTCGCCGTCAACCAGGAGAACCAGGAGCGCTACGCCGACGCCTTCCAGACGATCCCCGCCTCGAGCGAGGCGACCGCGGCCGTCACCACCCCGGCCCTGCAGTCGGCACTGAAGGCCTACACCGACGCGCCCTATGTCTCGGTCTGGCTCGACACGCTCTACGGACAGAACGTCGGAAACGCGCTCAACGTGGCCGTCGTGGACCTCTTCGCCGGCCAGGGAAGCCCGCAGGGCATCGTCGACGCCGTCAACGCCGCCGCCGCGCGCTGAGGACGACGCACATGACCACCCAGCTCGCCACCTCGGCGACCGACGCCGGGTCTCGCCGCCCGGCCGGGGAGGGCGCTCGACGCGCCCCCTCGGCCGGGCGGCCGCCCGCGCGGCGCCGCCTCGAGAACTGGCGCATCCGCGGCGAACTCGCGATCCTCCTGGGCCCCGCGCTCGTGGTCTTCGTGTCGTTCGTCATCCTCCCCGTCGTCCTCGCGGCCTACTACGGCTTCTACCGGTGGTCGGGGTTCGGCACCCCCGTCGACTTCGTCGGCATCCAGAACTACGTCACGATCCTCACCGACCCCGCCTTCCACGACGCTCTCGGGCACAACGCCCTGATCGTCGTCGGCTCGCTCGTCCTGCAGGGCCCCCTCGCCCTGGGCCTGGCGCTGCTGCTGAACCGCAAGATGCGCGCGCAGTCGCTCATCCGCGTGCTGATCTTCGTGCCCTACGTCATCTCCGAGGTCGTCGTCGGTCTCGGCTGGGGCCTGCTGCTGCAGTCGGGCGGAGCGCTCAACGGCGCCCTGGACAAGATCGGTCTCGGCGCCCTCCGCGCCGACTGGATCTCGGACCCCGCGCTGGCGATCTGGACGCTGCTCATCATCATCACGTGGAAGTACATCGGCTTCGCCGTGATCCTCTTCCTCGCGGGTCTCCAGGGCATCCCCGAGGAACTCAGCGAAGCCGCGGCGATCGACGGAGCGACGTACTGGCAGATCCAGCGGCACATCGTGCTGCCGCTCATGGGCCCGACCATCCGCGTCTGGGCGTTCCTGTCGATCATCGGCTCGCTGCAGCTGTTCGACCTGGTCTGGATCATCTGGGGCCAGTACGTGGCCTCGACCGCCGGGACCTCCACGATGGCGACCTACATGGTCGCCAACGGCCGCAACGCCGGCAGCTTCGGTTACGGCAGCGCCGTCGCCGTGGTGATGTTCCTCATCTCGCTCGCCGTCGCCCTCGTCTACCAGCGCTTCGTGCTGCGACGCGACACCGCGGGCGCCCTCACCGGAGGCACCAAATGACCGCCACCGCCACCCTCGTCACCCCGAAGGCCCCGCGCCGCGTCGCAGCGGGCTCCAAGCGGTCGTCCTCGATCCTCGTCGGTTTCGTCGCTCTGCTGCTGATCGGCATGATGCTCGCGCCGGTGGTCTACATCATCCTCGGCGGCTTCCGCTCGAACGCCGAGATCACCGTCGACCCGGCCGGCCTGCCGACCACGTGGAACTGGCAGAACTACGCCGACGTCCTCGCCAGCGGCGTGTTCTGGGGACAGGTCGGCAACTCCGCGATCGCGGCGGTCGCCACGACCGTGTTCGTCGTGGCCCTGGGCCTGATGGCCGCCTTCGCCCTGGCCCGCTACCGCTTCCGCGGGCGGGGCGTGGTCTTCGCGCTGTTCACGGCCGGGCTGATGTTCCCGATGACGGTCGCGATCACGCCCCTGTACATCCTGGTGCGCAACCTCGGCCTGATGAACTCGCTTGCCGGCGTCGTGATCCCGCAGATCGCTTTCGCGCTGCCGCTGACCATCATCATCCTCTCGCCGTTCCTGTCGGCCATCCCCCACGAGCTGCAGGAGGCCGCCTCGATCGACGGCCTCGGCCGCCTCGGCTTCTTCTGGCGCATGGTGCTGCCGCTCGCCGTCCCCGCGGTGGTGACCGTCGGCATCCTGGCCTTCGTCAACAGCTGGAACTCGTACATGCTCCCGCTGTTCATCCTCAACAACGAAGCCGCGTACACGCTGCCGCTGGGTACGCAGGCGTTCGCCTCGCAGTACTCCGTCGACACCGCCCGCGTACTCGCGTTCACCTCGCTGTCGATGATCCCGGCACTGCTGTTCTTCAGCGTGTTCGAGCGTCGGATCGTCGGCGGCCTCACCGGCGCCGTGAAGGGCTGACCAGAAATGACCATCCACCACACCGACGTCGGCGCTGCCCGCGCATCCGGGATCTCGGCCCGCGTCCAGGCGCTCGTCGCCGAGATGACCCTCGACGAGAAGCTCGCGCAGCTGGTCGGGTACTGGGTCGACCAGGGCGACGAGGTCGTCGCCCCCCTCTCGGGCGAGAAGGTCACGTCGACGGCCTACGCGGATGCCACGGTGCACGGCCTGGGCCACCTCACGCGCGTGTACGGCACCCGCCCCGTCGACCCCGTGGAACGGGCCGCGTGGCTGTGGGGCGAGCAGCGACGCCTGCAGACCGAGACGCGACTGGGCATCCCCGCCCTCGTCCACGAGGAGTGCCTGACGGGCTTCGCAGCCTGGAAGGCCGCGACCTTCCCCACCCCGCTCGCCTGGGGCGCGTCGTTCGACCCCGAGGCGGTCGAGCTCATGGCATCCGCGATCGGACGCTCGATGCGCGAGGTGGGGGTTCACAAGGGCCTGGCCCCGGTGCTCGACGTGGTGCGCGACGCCCGCTGGGGCCGTGTCGACGAGTGCATCGCCGAGGACCCGTACGTCGTCGGCACCATCGGCACCGCGTACGTGCGGGGCCTGCAGGCCGCGGGCGTCCACGCGACGCTCAAGCACTTCGTCGGGTACTCGGGCTCTCGCGCCGGACGCAACCACGCCCCCGTGCACGCGGGACCGCGCGAGCTGCAGGACGTCTTCCTGCCCCCGTTCGAGATGGCCGTCCGCGACGGCGGGGTGCGCAGCGTCATGAACTCGTACACCGAGATCGACGGCGTGCCCGTGGCCTCGTCGCGCGAGCTGCTGACCGACCTGCTGCGACGGCAGTGGGGCTTCGACGGCACGGTCGTCTCGGACTACTTCGCCGTCGAGTTCCTGCGCTCGATGCACGGCGTCGCGGCCGATCGTGGCGAGGCGGCTCAGCTGGCCCTCGAGGCCGGGATCGACGTCGAGCTGCCCGGACCGGACGCGTATCCGCACCTGGCCGAGCGGGTGGCATCCGGCGCCCTCGACCAGACGGTCGTCGACCGCGCCGTGGTGCGCGTGCTCGCCGAGAAGGAGGAGCTCGGACTGCTGGATGCCGACTTCTCGACGCCCCCGACCGACGTCGACCTCGACGACGCCGCGCACCGGGCGCTCGCCCGCCGCCTGGCCGAGCAGTCGGTCGTGCTGCTGCACAACGACGGCGTGCTGCCGTTGCGCGCTCCCGGCCGCGTGGCTCTGATCGGCCCGAACGCCGACAGCACCGACGCGCTGATGGGCTGCTACTCGTTCGCGAATCACGTGCTCGCTCATCACCCCGGGGTGCCGCTCGGCTTCTCGCTGCCGACGGTGCGTGCCGCTCTCGCGGAGCGCTTCGGCGAGGTGTCGTACGCGCAGGGCTGCGCGGTCGAGGGATCCGACCTGTCCGGACTGGATGCCGCGGTGGCGACGGCCCGCGAGGCCGACGTCGCGATCGTCGTGGTGGGCGACCGCGCGGGACTGTTCGGGCGGGGCACCGTCGGCGAGGGCAACGACGCCGACTCGCTCGACCTGCCGGGCGTGCAGCGTCAGCTGGTCGAGGCCGTCGTGGCCACCGGCACCCCGGTCGTGCTCGTGCTGCTGACCGGACGTCCGTACGCCCTGGACTGGGCGCTCGACACCGCGGCCGGTCCCGCCGCCGTGCTGCAGGCCTTCTTCCCGGGCGAGGAGGGCGGCCCGGCATTGGCGGCCCTGCTGGCGGGGGATGCCACCCCCTCGGGGCGCCTGCCCGTGTCGCTGCCCCGCTCGGCGGGTGCGCAGCCGTACTCGTACCTGCACCCGCTGCTCGGCGGGCCCTCGGGTGTGACGAGCACCGACCCCACGCCCGTGCGCCCCTTCGGCTTCGGGCTGTCGTACACGACGTTCGCGCGCGCGGAGCTGCGGGTGGACGGGGTCGGCGGTTCGGTCGCGGCGAGCGCTGTGGCCACGGGCGGGGTCCCGGGCTCCGGAGCTGTCGCCGACGTCCGCGCGGGAGACGCCTTCACGGTGTCGGCTCGCGTCACCAACACCGGAGCCCGGCACGGGGCCGACGTCGTGCAGGTGTACGCGCACCGCGCGGTCGCCAGCGTTACGCGGCCGGTCGCGCAACTGGTGGCGTACGCGCGTGTGGAGCTCGAGCCGGGCGAGAGCGCCGAGGTGCGCTTCACCGTGCCGGCCTCGCGGCTCGCCTACAGCGATCGGGCACTGCGCCGCGTCGTCGAGGCCGGAGAGGTCGAGCTGCGCCTCGGCCCCTCGTGCGCCGTCGTCGACGAGGCCGTGGGCGTGCGCATCACCGGGCCGACCTACGAGCTGGGCGCCGACGACGCCCGCCTGGTCGAGGTCGAGGTGCGCCGGGCCTGACCCCGCCCCCGCCCCCTTCCGCTCGAGTGTCCAGGGCACGCCGCCTCCGCGCGCACGCGCCCGGCGCGTCCTGGACACTCGACATGTTCTGCGGGCGGTCGGGATGCCGTCGCGCGGCGAACCGGACCCGCATCCGCGTTAGCGTGGGTCCACGCCATCGACGCCGCGGAAGGACCCGATGACCCTGCACGACGAGACCGCTCCCCCGACGGCCGACGCCCGCGTCGACGCCCCGGCGTCCGCCGCGCCCGGTGTCGACGCGCCGGCGTCCGCCGCGCCCGGTC
>NZ_QAJB01000144.1:0-3799 GCF_003061325.1 Microbacterium sp. HMWF026 | reverse complement strand
CCGCCCCGCGTGCGGACCCCGCGCCGAGCGGGGCCTCCGCCCCGCGCGTGGCCACCGCTCCGCGTCCCCCGCTCACCGTGCGCCGCACGGTCTGGCCCGGTGCCGCCGCGCGGAAGACGGCGGCCGGTGCCGCGCCCGCCCCGACCGCGGGCCGCGCAGCCCGGCCCTCCGTCACGGCACCTCCCCCCGGCGGCGGCGCCCGGCTCGCCCTCGGCGACTACTCACCCGTCCAACTGCTCGGCTCGGCGGCCGTGCTCGGCGTCTTCGCCCTAGCGCTCGCGGGCATCGCGGTACTGCTCGCCCGCTTCGTCCTGGCGATCGGACCCGGGCGGGAGTTCCTCGCGGCCTTCCCGGGCGAGTACCCCCTGCCGGCGTCGGCTCCCGTGGGCCTTCCGGTGTGGCTGAACGTGACGCACTTCCTCAACAGCCTGTTCCTGCTGCTCATCATCCGCACGGGATGGCAGGTGCGCCGCGAGAAGAGGCCGACCGCGTTCTGGTCGCCCCGGACCAACAAGAAGCGCCGGATCAGCCTGACGCTGTGGTTCCATCAGGCGCTCGACATCCTGTGGATCGCGAACGGCGTGATCTTCGTCGTGCTGCTGTTCGTCACGGGGCAGTGGATGCGTATCGTGCCGACGTCGTGGGAGGTCTTTCCGAACGCCGTCTCGGCAGCGCTGCAGTACGCCTCGCTGGACTGGCCGACCGAGAACGGCTGGGTCAACTACAACAGCCTGCAGCAGCTGTCGTACTTCGCGATCACCTTCGTGGCGGCACCGCTCGCGATCGTCAGCGGTGTGCGGCTCTCGGGCGTCTGGCCGAAGGATGCCGGCAAGCTCAACCGCCTCTACCCGGTCGAGTGGGCGCGCAGGATCCACTTCCCCACCATGCTGTTCTTCGTGGCGTTCATCGCCGTGCACGTGTTCCTGGTGCTGGCCACCGGAGCGCTGCGCAACCTGAACCACATGTACGCCGCGCGGGGTGCGATCGACCCCGAGGCCTACACGACCGACCCCACCGGCCTGCTGCTGTTCGCGGCATCCCTGCTGGTGATGGCCGCCGCGTGGGTCGCGGCGCGGCCGGCGGTGCTGGTGCCCATCGCCCGCCTGTTCGGCGACGTCAAGCAGCGCTGAGCCGCGCGCCGGTCAGACGCGGCGCCGCGCGTGCAGGCCCGCCGCGATGAGATCGAGACCGAAGTCGAAGTCGTCGGTCTCGAGGCCCGAGGCGCCCTCGCGAGCCCCGGCGCTGTCGTACTGCAGGCGCTGCTGCTCGTGCCAGACGAAGCCGAGGACGTAGTGCAGCACGGTGGTCGCGCCGCGGCGCGCGGTATCGGCATCGAATCCGGCGGCGGTCAGGGCAGCGGCGAGCCGGTCGTGCGCGAGCGATGAGCCGAGTCCCATCGCCAGGGTGCTCGACACCACCTCGGCGCCGTCGCGCCAGGCGAGCAGGGCGTCGCGCAGGGCGTGCGCCTCGCGCGCGAGGTCGGTGGCGGGTCCTGATGACATCCGTCCCACGATGCGATCGGACAGCTCGGCCAGCAGCGCCTGCTTGTTCGGGAAGTGCCAGTACAGTGCGCTGGGCTGCACGTCGAGGGCGCCGGCGAGGCGACGCATCGAGAGGTCGGGCAGCCCGTGATCGTCGAGGATGCGCAGGGCCGTACGCGCCACGTCGTCGGCGGAGTGTCCGCGGGGAGCCATGAGATGAGTATAGTGAACGCCGTTCAGGTGAACAGTGTTCAGGTACGAACCGCCCGACGGGAGCCCCTCATGATCCGCAGACCGGATGCCACCGACCTCGCCCGCATCGCGGCGTTCGCCGCCGTGATCGCCGTCCTCGGCCTGCCCGGCGGCATCCCGGTGTTCGGCGGGGTACCGATCACCGCGCAGACCCTGGGCGTGATGCTCGCCGGGGCGGTGCTGGGCCCGTGGTTCGGCGCCCTGTCGGTGACGGTGCTGCTCGCCCTGGTCGCCGTGGGTCTTCCGCTGCTCGCCGGCGGACGCGGGGGATTCGGCGTCTTCGTCGGCCCGACCGCCGGCTATCTGCTCGGATGGGTCCTCGGTGCCGCCGTGGTCGGCCTGATCGTGCACGCGGGCGGCCGTCGCCCCGTGGTCTGGCGCACGGCGCTGGCGATGCTCGCGGGCGGGGTGGTCGCGATCTACGCGCTCGGCATCCCCGTGCAGAGTCTGGTGACGCGTCTGCCGCTCGCCGAGACGGCACTGACGAGCCTGGTGTTCATCCCGGGAGACCTGCTCAAGGCGGCGGTCGCCACGCTCGTCGTGACGACGCTGGTGCGGGCGTATCCGCGGGGCTTCCGTCGCGACTGGCGGGCGGCGGCCGACGCGCGCACCCCCGCGCGCGCCGTCGCGTGAGTCCCGTCCGCGCCGTGGACCTCGCGGTGCGCCTCGGCGGTCGCGAGGTGGTGCGGAACGCCACCTTCGAGGTGACCGCCCGCACGGTCGCCGTCGTCGGCGACAACGGCTCGGGCAAGTCCACGCTCGCGCGGGCGATCGCGGGTCTCGTCCGCCGCAGCGCGGGCGAGCTCGAGGTGCTCGGCCGGGATCCGGACCGGGATGCCGCGGCCCTGCGTCGCCGTGTCGCCCTGGTGCTGAGCGATCCCGACGCGCAGATCCTCATGCCCACCGTGGCCGAGGACGTCTCGCTGTCGCTGCGCGCCGAGAACCTCTCGCGCGCCGAGCGCGCCGCCCGCGTCGCCGCCGCGCTGACCCGGTTCGGCCTGTCCGATCTGGCCGACCGGCCGTCGCACGACCTCTCGGGTGGACAGAAGCAGCTCCTGGCCCTGTGCGGGGCGTTCGTCCGCGCGCCGGATCTCGTCGTGGCCGACGAACCCACCGCGTTCCTCGACGGGCGCAACGCCCGTATCGTCGCCGATCATCTGCTGGCCGACACCGGGCACGCCCTGGTGCTCGTGACGCACGACCTGGCGCTCGCGCGTCGCTGCGCGCAGGCGCTGCTCGTCGAGGACGGCCGGGTCGTGGCATCCGGATCCGCGGTCGACGTCGTCGCGGAGTACGAGACGGCGCTCGCGTGCTGAGCCTGTACCGGCCGGGGGACGGGTGGATGCACCGGATGCCGGCGGGTCCGAAGCTCGTGGGACTCGCCGTCGTGGCGGTGATCGTCGGCGCGGTGCCGTCGACGTGGGCGGCCACGCTCGTCCTCGCCGTCCCCCTCGTCCTCTACGCGGCGAGCGGGATGGGCCCGATCGCGGCGCTCGTCGCGCTCGCCGACGCGGTGTGGGGGCTGCGGTGGCTCGTCGTCATCACCCTCGGGGGGCAGCTGCCGTTCCTCGGCGTCGAACCGGCGGTGGCCAACACCGCGCGCGTGGTCGCGGCCCTGGCGATCGCGGGACTCGTGCCCCTGACCACGCGGGTCTCGGCCCTGCTGGATGCGGTCGAGCGCGGGCTGTCGCCCCTGCGCCGCCTCGGACTCGACCCCGCCCGGGCGGCGCTGCTCGCGACCCTCACGATCACGACGATCCCGGTGATCGCGCGGCGGATGGCCGAGGTGCGCGACGCCCAGCGGGCGCGGGGCCTGCGTCCCTCCCTCGTGCGCGGAGCGCTGCCGCTGCTGGTGTCGACGCTGCGCCACGCCGAGAATCTCGGTGAGGGCCTGGCCGCCCGCGGCATCCGCTGACTCCGGCCCGCAGCCGCAACCTCGTCCCACTTTTGGCGGGTGCGGGTGCCTTCGGGCAGCCAGAAGTGGGACATACGCCCCCATAACTGGGACGAGGGGGCGGGGGTGGTCGCTTGCGCGACCTTTGTCCCACTTTTGGCGGGTGTGGGTG
>NZ_QAJB01000013.1:0-5682 GCF_003061325.1 Microbacterium sp. HMWF026 | reverse complement strand
CGGCATCGGCGTCCGCGAACAGCGGTCCACCCGACGCGGACGGGGTGTGCGATCCGCCGGCGGTCGCACCGCCGTCCGTGGATCCGGCCGCGATGGCTCGTCCCAGTCGTCCCGCCACGATGCCCGCGACGGCGGCGACGGCGATGAACGTGCCGGGTCGCCGTCGCGCGAAGCTCGCGACGTCTCTCATCAACTGCTGCGGATCGCGATCGGCCAACCATGAGCCGACCGTGGTCACGTGCCCGGCGGCCCGGCGGACGAGGTCGCCGGCGATGCCGCCGTTCTCATCGGCATCCGCCATGCGCGTCAGATCGTCGCCCATCGTGCTCAGGCTGTCGGCCACCCGCTGCTGTTGCGTCGCGGCATGGTCCGAGAGCTCGCGCCCCGATTGGGCGACGAGATCGCCGAGCTGCGCCTTCGCCTCGCTCGCGACCGCCGCGGCCTCGTGTGCGCTGCTCTCGACGACACCCTGCGCGGCGTGGCCGGCCGCCTTCGCGGTGTCGGCTGCCTCGTGCGTCGCCGCACCCGCTTTCGCGGATGCGCCGGTGTCCTCGTCGTGCGAGGTGGTGAATTGCGACATTTTCGCTCCTTCCGTCCGGGAAGGTCCGGTCTAGGGGCGACCGAGGGGGCTTGACGCGGGCCTTGCGCCATGGTGGGCATCGTGCAACGCGCGCAACGGCCCGAGGAATCGCGGTGGGCGGTCCGTGGCGCACGTCGCCCTCGCGAGCCCGTTCCCGGCGCGGCGTGCGACTGGGTACGATCGACGGTCGTGCAGACGTCTTCCGACACTCCCTCGCCGACCCCCGCGGAGTCGACCCTGCAGCGCGCGCTCCTGGCGTACGGCGAGGCGCGTCGTTCCGCCGCCGTCGATGCGCGGCGCGAACTGTCGCTGAACGAGCTCGACGCCCGGGCGCTCCTGTTCATCGCCGAGAACCCGGGCGCGCGTCCCTCGCACGTGCGCGATCACCTCGGCATCACCTCGGCGGGGGTGACCACCCTGATCGACCGGCTGGTGCAGCGCGAGGCGGTGCGCCGCGATCTGGACGACGACGATCGCCGCGTCAACCACATCACCGTGATCGTCGATCTCGACTCTCCGCCGTGGTGCCGCCTGCGCGCCTTCGACGACGACATCGAGTCGGCGATCGCCTCTCTCGACCCGACCGAGGCCGACCGCCTCGCGAGCGTGATCGACGAGTTGACCTCCGCCGCGACCCGCTGAGACGCGGATTCGCGCGGGCGAGCGGCGGGCCGACGTGCGAAGGACGCGTCCCGCTCAGTCCGCGGCGGATGAGACCGCGAGGAACGCTTCGGAACGCGCCTGCAGGAACGAGCACAGGGCGGCGAGGGTCGACAGTTCCCCCGCGAGCGCCATGACGCGCCCCGCGGGCAGGGGGGCGGCATCCTCCCGGGGTTCGAAGGTCACGGCCCAGGCGGTCGATCCCTCTTCGGCTCCGGGCGCGACGAAGAAGGTCGTCGAGACGCTGCGCAGCTTGGCCGCGATGAGTCCGGCGTCGGAACCGTCGTCGCTGTCCTGGGGGATGACGCGCAGGATCTCGGCGTCGTCGTAGCCGAGGTCGCGGAAGTCGTCGACCCACTGCTGCAGGGTGGTCAAGGTGCGGAACGGCATCGGCATCCCTTCGGCGAGCGGCGCCGAATGGCGACCGGGTCCATTATCTCGGTGCAGATGCCCGCGAAAGCGCTCGGATGCGGAATGCGATTGCGTAACGCGGCTTTCGAATCGCGCACGGCGTCCGGGGGCGCCGAAATACGCGAAAGGCGCCTTTCGCCCGGATACGGTGAATGCGGGTGGGGGCACTCTGATTCGCGGGATTCGGCTCGACGACTGCGTGAGAGCGGTTTCATACCGCGCTCGACCTCATCGGGCAATGGTCTTGCCGCACATTCTCGGACGATTTAGGAAACTCGCGTGGAGCATACGAATATCGAATCCCGGGATGCCGAGACGGTCGAGCACCTCTGGCAGAGCATCGTGCCCGGAGCCCGGATCTCGCGCGCCGAGGCGATCCAGCCCGCGCTGGCGTGGCACGCCGCGACCGAACCCGGCTTCGCCATCTGCGACTACACGATCGGCTCGACCATGCTCGTCGAGTCCGACCCTCGTGACCAGGTCGTGCTCGGGCGCATCGCCGGCCCGCGCGTGACCGGAACCTACCGCCGCGAGCGCATCGACACCTCGACGCCGTTCATGGTGGTGGACCGTCCCCTCGAGATCGCCTTCACCGGGCGTATCGCCGGATCGGCCGTGTCGTTCGCACGGTCCGACTTCGACGACGCGGCCCGCCGCCTGTCGGGCGACGACTCCCTGCGCGTACGCGCCACCGGGCACGGGCCCGTCAACGAACAGCGGCTGCGTTACTGGTCGCGCACGTGGGAGTACAGCCGCGACGTGCTCCTGCGGTCCTCGGAGCGGACGCCCCTGATCGAGCAGCAGGCCCGCACGCTTCTTCTCGAGGCATCGCTGCTGACCTTCTCGACGACGTTCACCGACGCGCTGGCCGCCGGCCGCCCCTCGCGCCCGCTACCCGCGCCGGTGCGCCGCGCCAAGGCGTTCGTCGAGGCGCACGCGGCCGAACCCGTCGTGCTCGCCGACATCGCGCAGGCCGCCCGGCTCTCGCCGCGTGGTCTGCAGTACGCCTTCCGTGCCGCGACGGGGCGCACCCCCATGCAGTACCTGCGCCGGGTGCGCCTGGATGCGGCGCGCGCCGAGCTGCGCAACGCCGACCCCTCGGTCGAGACGGTCGCCGCGATCGCCGCCCGGTGGGGGTTCTCGAACCTCGGCCGCTTCGCGGCGATGTACCGCGGCGAGTTCGGCGAGACCCCGTCGACCACGCTGCGCTCCTGAGCCGGCGGGCCCGGGGCGCCCGCCCGTCAGTGCCCGGCGCCCAAGCCACCGCTCAGACGGTCGTGGAACAGCGCGGCCGTCGGGTTGAGTCCTTCGAGTTCGACGGTGGTGCCCAGGTGCGCGTACTTCGTGCGCACGGCATCCAGAGCCGCCACCGTCGAGGCGTCCCAGACGTGCGTGCGCGACAGGTCGATCACGACCCGTGACGGATCGCGGTGGTAGGCGAACTTCGTGGTGAGGTCGTTGCTCGAGGCGAAGAACAGCTCGCCCTCGACGACGTAGCGGGCGAGGTCGCCCTCGACCGTGCGGGTGACGCTCGTGAGGCTCGCGACGCGGCGGGCGAACAGCACGGCCGCGGCGACCACGCCGACGCCGACGCCGATCGCCAGGTTGTGCGTCCACACCGTGACCGCCACGGTCAGCACCATGACGATCGTCTCGCTCAGCGGCATCCGCCGCAGGGTCGAGGGGCGGATGCTGTGCCAGTCGAACGTCGCGATCGACACGACGATCATCACGGCCACCAGCACCGCCATCGGGATGATCGCGACGACGTCGCCGAACGCGAGGACGAGGACGAGCAGGAAGACGCCGGCGAGGAAGGTCGAGATGCGGGTGCGCGCCCCGGAGGCCTTGACGTTGATCATCGTCTGGCCGATCATCGCGCAGCCGCCCATGCCGCCGAACAGGCCCGACAGCACGTTCGCCGCTCCCTGGCCGAGCGACTCACGGGTCTTGGACGAGGGGGTGTCGGTGATGTCGTCGACCAGGGCCGCGGTCATGAGCGACTCGAGCAGGCCGACGATCGCCATGGCGACGGCGAACGGCAGGATGATCGCGAGCGTCTCGCCGGTTAGCGGCACGTTCGGCAGCAGCAGCGACGGAAGGCTCTCGGGCAGGGCGCCTTGGACGCCGACGGTGGGCACCGAGATGCCGAACACCACTGCCGCGCCGGTCAGCAGCACGATCGCGACGAGCGGGGCCGGGACCGCCCGGGTCAGCCGCGGCAGCAGGTACATGATCGCCAGGCCCGCGGCGGCGATCGGGTACACGGCCCACGGGACGCCGATCAGCTGGGGCACCTGGGCGATGAAGATGAGGATCGCGAGGGCGTTGACGAAGCCCACCATGACGCTGCGGGGGATGAAGCGCATGAGCTTGGCCACCCCGAGCAGGCCGAGGATCACCTGCAGGATGCCACCGAGGATCACCGTCGCGAGCAGGTAGTCGACGCCGTGCTCGCGGGCGACGGGCGCGATGACGAGGGCGATCGCGCCGGTCGCCGCCGAGATCATGGCCGGCCGGCCGCCGAGGAACGCGATGGCCACCGCCATCACGAAGGACGAGAACAGGCCGAGCCGGGGGTCGACCCCGGCGATGATCGAGAACGCGATGGCTTCGGGGATGAGCGCGATCGCGACGACGAGGCCGGCGAGCACCTCGCGCGTGAGCAGGCGCGGGGAGCGCAGGGCCTGAAGGACCGTCGGTTCGGGGCGCGGGCGCGCGAGGACGTCTGTCATCGTGTCTCCGGATGTCGGGGGAGGGGACCCGCGGCGACGCGGGGAAGAATAGAGGGGTCGCGATCGCGACCGAGAGAGACTCTACCGTAACGTGAGGGTTGCGGGATCGGGGATGCCATGACCGAGGAGCGTCCGATGCAGATCGGCGAGCTCGCCGAGCGGACGGGCCTGTCCATCCGCACGCTGCGCCACTACGACGAGATCGGTCTGCTGCGCCCCTCGGCCCGCAGCGAGGGCGGCTTCCGCCTGTATACGCTCGACGACGAGTCGCGGCTGCTGCTCATCCGGCGTATGAAGCCCCTCGGCTACTCGCTCGAGCAGATGGGCGAGCTGCTCGCGGTCGTCGACGGTCTCGAGGTCGACCCGAGCGATGAGACCCTGCGTGCCCGCCTCGCCGACATCCGCACCGAGGCGCGGGAGCGGCGCGAAGAACTGCGGCGCAAAGCCGCCGCCGCCGACGAGTTCGTCGCCCAGTTGGAGGCGAGATGACCGCCCACGACCTCACGCTCGAGGGCCATGGCATCCGTCTCGATCCCGCCCTGCCGTCCGACGCCGTCGAGGCGTGGCCGCTGACCGACCCGCAGCTGTGGAGCCGCATGACCACGGCGTGGGCGGACTCCGTCGACGCCTACGCAGCGCGCGTCGAGCAGCAGCGGGCGACGCCGGGTCTGTACGCCTTCACGGTGCGGGATGCCGCCACCGGCACGGTCCGCGGGGCCACGACGTTCTACGAGTACGTGCCCGCGCAGGGGCGCGTCGAGATCGGCACGACGTGGTACGGCCGGGCCTTCCAGGGCGGGGCGACCAATCCCGCGGCCAAGCTGCTGCTGCTCGAGCACGCCTTCGACGTGTGGTCGGTGAACCGCGTGGCGCTGCGGTGCGACGCGCGCAACGAGCGCAGCGCGCGGGCGATCGAACGCCTCGGGGCCACCGCCGAGGGGTGCCTGCGGCAGCACCGCATCGCTCCCGACGGCTCCGTCGGCGACACCCTGTACTTCTCGATCCTGCGCGCCGAATGGGCGGCGGTGCGCGCAAGGCTCGAGGCGCGTCTGTCCTCCGCCGCGCCCGCCTAGCCCGGCGCGCGGGCCTCCGGCCGCCCGCGGGCGGCCTTCGGGCCGTCCTCGGCCGCCCTCGGGCCGTCTCCGGGCCGCCCTCGGGCCGCGAGACTGCACGCTGCTGACAACTCGGCGACATCCTGCAACCGGGATGTCAGCGGCGTGCAGTCTCGACGGGTTCGAGCCGTCGCGTGTCCTCGCGACGGCGGTCGGCGGCGACGATCGGGGCGTCGGGGGGTTC
>NZ_QAJB01000143.1:0-13133 GCF_003061325.1 Microbacterium sp. HMWF026 | reverse complement strand
GGCGGGGATCGACGTGCTGCTGGCCTACGCCGACACCGTCGATGGTCGTGACGACGAAGAGGTGCTGCGCCTGTGCCTGTCGATGCTGCCGGCGCGCTCGCCGAAGCGCGCGGGGCTCGTCGCCCGGATCGAGAGGCTCGAGCGCGACTGACCCGGTCGGTCGACGCCGATGTCGGAGCCCCTCGTTACAGTGAACATATGGACGAAAAAGCGCTCGACATCTTCTCGGCAGCCCGCGCCCGTCGCGATGTGGGCCGCATCCGCGAGGCGCTCGCCGAGGTCAAGGCCGGCGACGTCGCCCGCGTGATCGTCCGTTCCCCGCGCTACGGCCTGTACGCCCTCGAGGGCACCGTCCGCATCGGAGTGGGCGGACAGCCGCTCGTCGGCGACGTCATCCTCGCGACGAGCTCCGAGATCCAGCGCATCGACCTCGGCATCGACGCGCCGCAGGCGGCCCTCGAGGCCGACGTCGTCGACCCTTCGACGCTCCCCCACGGCACGCCCGTCCGCGTGACCTTTCTGACGCCCACGCACCAGACTTTCGCCCTGACCGGCCCGATCACCGCCGGGAACGACCGCTTCCTGCTCGTCGGCAGCTGGATCGTCGCCGACGACCGCACGATCGCACCGCGCGTGCAGAGTATCGAGCGCCTCGACGACGTCGACCTGCACGAGGTCAACGTGCCGCCCCTGCGGTCGGTGCTCGCCGACGCCGACGCGTAGACGCGCGGTCGAGTCGCGCATCGCGCGCGGAGCGGATGCCACGGCCTCGGGGTCGTGGCATCCGTCGTTCCTGCGTGGCGGGAGGGCGCGAGATCACGTGATCTCGCCCGGATCACGCGCTACGGCGTGGGTTCTCGTCCAGGTCACGTGATCTCGCCGACAGCACCCGTCATGGCGAGCGTTCTCGCCCGGAACACGTGATCTCGCGCGTTCAGGACTCCCCACGGGCGACGACCCCCGGCGCAACCCGATGCAACCTCCCCCGGCGTAGCGTCGGCGCATCGCCGCCCGAAGCCGTCGCGGCGACTCATGACCGTCGAAGGAGACACGCATGACCATCGTCGAAGAAGGCGTCTCGAGCGTCTACGCCGCACCCGGAACCCGCGGGGCCGTCGCCGAGTACCGTTCGCGGTACGGGCACTACATCGGCGGCGAATGGGTCGAACCGCACAGCGGCGAATACTTCGAGAACATCACCCCCGTCACCGGCAAGCCGTTCTGCGAGGTCGGCCGCGGTGACTCCCACGACATCGACAGAGCAGTGGATGCCGCCTGGAAGGCATTCGCGAGCTGGAAGAAGACCACCCCGGCCGAGCGCAGCGTCATCCTGAACAAGATCGCCGACCGCATCGAAGAGAACCTCGAGAAGATCGCCGTCGCCGAGACGTGGGAGAACGGCAAGCCCGTCCGCGAGACCCTCGCGGCCGACATCCCCCTGACCGTCGACCACTTCCGGTACTTCGCCGGTGTGCTGCGGGCGCAGGAGGGCTCGCTCAGCCAGCTCGACGAGAACACGGTCGCGTACCACTTCAACGAGCCGCTCGGCGTGGTCGGCCAGATCATCCCGTGGAACTTCCCCATCCTCATGGCGGCGTGGAAGCTGGCCCCGGCGCTGGCGGCGGGCAACTGCGTGGTGATCAAGCCGGCGGAGCAGACTCCGGCATCCCTGCTGTTCCTCTTCGACATCATCGGCGACCTGCTTCCCGCGGGTGTCGTGAACATCGTCAACGGGTTCGGCATCGAGGCGGGGGCGCCGCTGGCCCAGCACAAGCGGATCCGCAAGATCGCCTTCACCGGCGAGACCACGACCGGCCGCCTGATCATGCAGTACGCCTCGCAGAACCTCATTCCGGTGACGCTCGAGCTCGGTGGCAAGAGCCCCAACGTCTTCTTCGAGGACGTGGCGCGGACGACCGACGACGCCTACTACGACAAGGCGCTCGAGGGCTTCACGATGTTCGCCCTCAACCAGGGCGAGGTCTGCACGTGTCCGTCGCGGTCGCTCATCCAGCGCTCGATATACGACCAGTTCCTCGGCGACGGCCTCGAGCGCGTGAAGAAGGTGCGTCAGGGCAACCCGCTCGACCCCGAGACGATGATCGGCGCGCAGGCCTCGAACGACCAGCTCGAGAAGATCCTGTCGTACATCGACATCGGCAAGCAGGGTGGGGCCAAGCTGCTCACGGGCGGGGAGCGCGTCGACCTCGGCGGCGACCTGTCGGGCGGCTACTACGTCGCACCGACCGTCTTCGAGGGCACGAACGACATGCGGATCTTCCAGGAGGAGATCTTCGGACCCGTCCTGTCGGTTACCTCGTTCGACTCGTTCGACGACGCGATCTCGATCGCGAACGACACCCTCTACGGCCTGGGTGCCGGCGTGTGGAGCCGCAGCGGGGACACCGCGTACCGCGCGGGCCGTGCGATCGAAGCGGGTCGCGTGTGGACGAACACCTATCACCAGTACCCGGCGCACGCCGCGTTCGGCGGGTACAAGCAGTCGGGTATCGGCCGCGAGAACCACCTCAAGATGCTCGACCACTACCAGCAGACGAAGAACCTGCTCGTGTCCTACGCCGAAGGCGCGATGGGCTTCTTCTGATCGGCGGTGCCGGGGTCGCGGCGGGTGGCCCCGGTCCTCGTGACCCCCGGGTTCGTCCCGGGGGTCACTCCGCTTTCCGCCGGGGTCTGGGTGGCCGCTCGTCCCCCTTATGGCGGGTCGGCGAGTCCTCAGCCGACCATTTTTGGGACATGAACCGAAAGGAATGGGACATGACGACCCAGCTCTCCCGTGTCGATGTGACGGATGCCGCGGCTGCGCTGCTGCGCGATCTCACCGCGAAGCACGGCCCGCTGATGTTCCACCAGTCGGGCGGCTGCTGCGACGGCAGCTCGCCCATGTGCTACCCCGTGGGGATGTTCCTCACCGGCCCCAGCGACGTGCGCCTCGGCGCCATCGACGTGGGGTTGGACGACCCCATCGAGGTCTACATGTCGGAGTCGCAGTTCGAGTATTGGAAGTTCACACACCTGACGATCGACGTCGTTCCCGGCCGTGGCGCAGGCTTCTCGGTCGAGGGGCCGACGGGGATGCGTTTTCTCATCCGGTCGCGGATGCTGACGGAGGAGGAGGCGGAGGCGTTCGGTCTGGGTGTTCGTTCCGAATGAGGCTCCGTCGCCACCGCCGTTCGCGGGCCCACGAGGTCACGCAGAAGGTCATGACGAGTAGCGGTGTCGACAGGGGAGCATCGGGAGCGAGGCCGGCGATCAGAAAGCCCGTCAGCATCACGGACAGGGCGGCGATCCAGTAGCTGATGGGGCGCAGCGGGTCGACGAGAGCGCCCCAACCGATCCCGGTCAGAGCTGCGTACACGCCGACGATCACGCCGAGGTCCACGGTCTCGTGCATGTTCAAGCCTCCTGACGCGACGGGCGGGGCCAACACTCGCACGCCTCGGCACGAGACGGTCGCCTTTGCCACCCGCGCCCGGGCGGATTTCACCCGTGAGAGCGGAGTCAGGCCGGTTTCGACGCCCGCAGCGTGTAGCTGAGGGGAATCACCGACGGCTGCTGCGTCAGGGCGAACTCGCCGTCCGCTCGCTCGGTCATGCGGCCCGGGAGCGCCTCCCACGGCACGCTGTCGTGTTCGACCAGGGCGTCGATGCGCAGACCCCGGGCGAGCAGGGCCGTGACGATCTCGCCGAGGCCGTGGTTCCACTCGTACGTCTTCGTCGCGGTCAACGGTGCCGACACCTCGACGTAGGTGCTGCCGTCATCCCACGCGAGGGGCGCCGTCTGCTCGAAGTACGGAAAGGCCAGCGTCAGACCGGGCTGCTCTTCGTCCATCGACCACAGCACCGGGTGACATTCGCGCAGGTGAAGGGTGCCCCCCGGGGCGAGCAGGTCGTGCACCACCCCGGCCCAGTCGTCGATGGACGGCAGCCAGCAGAGGGCACCGATGCCCGTGTACACCAGATCGAAACTCTCGCGGGGCAGGACGGTGGCGGCATCCCGCACATCGGACTGCACGAACGCGGCGTCGACTCCCGCCTCGGCGGCGAGCCGCCGGGCCTCGGCGACGGCGTTCTCGGAGAAGTCCAGTCCCGTCACCTGTGCGCCGAGGCGTGCCAGCGACAGCGTGTCGGTGCCGATGTGGCACTGCAGATGCACGGTGCGTCGCCCCGCGATGTCGCCCAGCAGCGGCAGATCGAAGCGCACCACGTCCGACAATGCCTCGCGGTCGTCGACGTACCGCTGCACGCCGTAGCCCGAGCCGTCGCGGGCGGCGTGCAGCGTCGCGCGCTCGTCCCAGTTGGCGCGGTTGGCGTCGATGTAGTCGGAAGTCATGGCATCCCTCTCTCCGGGAGATGAGCCTAGGGATGCCGCGGCCGGTGTCGCTACGTGACGGTCGGCGAGCCGCATGTCGGAGGGCCGGGTTAGCCTGGCGACATGTCGGGCAAGGTCTATGTCATTCACGAGAACCCCCAGTGGATCCCGCCGTTCGCGGCGGCGTTCGAGGCCGAGGGGGTGCCCTTCGAAGAGTGGCTGCTCACCAACGGATCGATCGACCTGGCCGTCGAGCCGCCCGAGGGCGTGTTCTGGTCGCGCCTGAGCGCCTCGGCGCACACCCGCGATCACGCCCACAGCAAGGAGTACGGTCGTGCGGTGCTTCGCTGGCTCACCTCGTGGGGTCGCACGGTCATCAACGGCGCCGACGTCCTGGAGCTCGAGGTCAGCAAGGTCGCCCAGCACGCAGCCCTGCGCCACGCCGGCATCGACGTGCCTCGCACCGTCGCCGTCTTCGGCACCGAAGAACTCACCGTCCAGGCCGAGAAGTTCGGTGCGCCGTTCATCAGCAAGCACAACCAGGGCGGTAAAGGACTGGGCGTGCGCCGGTGGGAGAGCGTCGACGAGTTCTCGGCGTGGGTCGCGGGCCCCGATTTCGAGCCCTCCCCCGACGGCATCACCCTGCTGCAAGAGCTGCTGGTCGCGAAGACGCCATTCATCACGCGCGCGGAGTTCGTGGGCGGCGAGTTCGTCTACGCGGTGCGCGTCGACACGAGCGCCGGCAGCTTCGAGCTGTGCCCGGCCGAAGCCTGCGCGATCCCCGGTGCGGATGGCGTGGAGCCCGAGCCCCTGTTCCGGCGGCGCGACGACGTCGACCCGGCGCTGATCGACCGCTTCCTGGCGTTCCTGGCGGCCGAGGGCGTGGGGATCGCGGGTATCGAATTCATCGAGACGCGCGACGGACGCACGGTCACGTACGACGTCAACACGAACACCAACTACAACCCCGATGTCGAGGCCACGGCGCCGCGCTCGGGGCCGCGTCAGATCGCCCGCTGGCTGGGCTCGCTGCTGCCGCGCGAAGTGGCGGGCGTACGTGGCTGAGCCGGCTGCACCCCACAGCGACTGGACGGGGTTCGGCTTCGCCACCCGCCAGGTTCACGCCGGCGAAGAAGAAGACCTGACCCACGGCTCCCGCATCACGCCGGTGCACCTGTCGGCGGCGTACCGCTTCGCCTCCTTCCAAGAAGCGACCGATCGCTTCGCGGCGGCCGATCTGGGCCACCTCTACTCCCGCAACGCCAACCCGACAAACCAGGTCGCCGAACGCCGCCTCGCCTCGCTCGAGGGCGGCTCCGGGGCACTCGTCGTCGGATCCGGTCAGGCCGCGATCACCATGGCACTGCTGGGCCTCGCCGGTAGCGGTGAGCACATCGTCTCGACGGCCAGCATCTACAGCGGTACCCGCGTCCTGTTCGACCGTACTTTCGCCCGGATGGGCGTGGCGGTCGAATACGTCTGGGACCCCCTCGACGACGCCGAGTGGGACGCCCTGATCCGGCCCGAAACCAAGGCGATCTTCACCGAAACGCTGCCCAACCCCAAGAACGACGTGGTCGACATCGACGCTGTCGCGCGGGTGGCGCAGCGCCATGGCATCCCTCTGGTCGTCGACAACACCATCGCCACGCCCTTCCTCATCCGTCCGATCGAGCACGGGGCCGACATCGTCGTGCACTCGGCGACCAAGTTCCTCTCGGGCCACGGTGCCAACCTCGCGGGTGCGGTCGTCGACGGCGGGCGTTTCGACTGGGCGGCCTCGGAACGCTCCTACCCCGCCATCACCGATACGCCTGTCGCCACGCACGCGTCGTTCCTCGACGCGTTCGGTCCGCGCGCGTTCGAGCTGTCGCTGCGTTTCGGGATCGCCAACGACACGGGTCCCGCCCTGTCGCCGCTCAACGGCTTCCTGCTGCAGCAGGGCATGGAGACCCTGTCGGTGCGCATGCGGCAGCACCTGGCGAGCGCGCGCACCATCGCCGAGTGGCTCGCGCAGCACGACGCCGTCGAGAGCGTCGACTACGCGGGTCTGCCCTCGCACCCGCAGCATCAGATCGCTCTGCGCGACTACGACGGGCTGTCGGGGTCGGTGTTCTCGTTCACGGTGCACGGGGGCAGGGACGGGGCCGAGCGCTTCTTCGACGGCCTGCGTCTGTTCAGCCGCATGACCAACATCGGCGACACCCGCTCGATGGCGTTGCATCCCGCGACCACGACGCACCTGGGCTTCACACAGGAGACGCGCGATCGCCTCGGCATCACCGACGGGCTCATCCGCCTGTCGATCGGGCTCGAGGATGCCGACGACCTCATCGCCGACCTCGAGCAGGCATTGCGCGCGACGCGCTGACCCGCGGGTTCCGCCGCCGCGCGGCATCCCGCGTGCTCATCGAGTGTCCAAGACACCCGGAGCGTTCTTCCGACCGTCCGGGTGTTTTGGACACTCGGCGGCGGTGGGCGCGTCTGAGGCGCGCATGGGGGCTGCACCGTCGACGACGCGCCGCCGGGGGCCGCGCCCGACGGACGGACGTCGGCCCGGCGGCCCGGCAGCCGCGGCCGGGTCAGGCGTCGCGGAGCGCCTCGAGGCGCCGAACGCGCGGGATCACGTCGGCGGCGAAGCGCTGCAGCTCGGTCAGGTGCGGCGAGAACTGCAGCAGAAGCGTCGACACGCCCACGTTCGCGAAGGCCACGATGCGTTCCGCGACCTGATCGGGGGTCCCGACGAGGTTGGGACGCAGTCCGCGGTTCGAGACCGAGTACTCCTTGAGGTCGATCTGGGTGTCGAGCTTCGACTTGCTCACGAAGTCCTGGTACGAGCCGTAGGCCGCTCCCCCGCGGACGTCCGTGATGCGGTCGATCTCGGCCTGCGCCTCTTCTTCGGTGTCGCGCACGATGCCGTAGGCGGCCATGCCGAACGCCTCGAACGGCGTGGCGCCGGCCTCGGCGCGGCGACGGCGCATGTCGGCGATCTTCGTCTCGAGCTCCTCGAGCGTGCCGCCGTGGGTGAGGTAGGCGTCGGCGAATCGCGTGATGGCGGTGCGCCCGGCCTCGCTCTCGCCCCCGGCGTACAGTCGCGGCGTGACGCGGGGCTTCGGCTCGAGGTAGGTGCCCTCGGTGCGGTAGTACTCGCCCTCGTACGCGAACGGCGTCTCGGACCAGAGCCCTCGCAGCACCTCGACCCACTCGATGGTGCGGGCGTACCGGTCGTCATGCGCGCTGAACAGGCCGTCGTACTGCTTGGCCTCTTCGGCCCACCACGCCGAGACGACGTTGAGCGTGAAGCGGCCGCCGCTGATCTCGTCGATGGTCGCGGCCTGCTTCGCCGTGTGGAACGGGTTGTGGAACCCCGGACGGACGGCCGCGAGCAGCTCGAGCTTCGATGTCACCGCGGCGAGTCCCGCGGTCACGGCCCAGGCGTCGAGCGACGGCGCCTCGACGCCCTTGATGTCGTTCAGGTTGAGCTCGGGGATCAGCGTCAGGTCGAAGCCGCCCTCTTCGGCGGCGCGGGCGATCTCGGCGACGTGGGCGAACGACACGGGCGTCTGCTCGTCGTCGACGTTGCGCAGCCATCCACCGAAGATCGGGGTCCAGTAACCGAAACGCACGCGCTGGGGGGAGGTCATGGCTCCATCCTCGCCCGGTCGATGAGGCCCGGCGTCACGAAGCGACACGGTCCGTCATATGTCGTTGACCCCTCGACCGGGCGGTGCGACGGTAGCCGGGTTCCGATCCCGCCAGGAGGACCCCATGACCGACACCACGCCCACCCACGAGCCGCTGAAGTTCGCCTACTGGGTGCCCAATGTCAGCGGTGGCCTGGTCATCAGCTCGATCGAGCAGCGCACCGACTGGGGCTACGACTACAACGTCAAGCTCGCCCGCACCGCCGAGCGGGTGGGGTTCGAGTACGCCCTCAGCCAGGTCCGCTACGCCTCGAGCTACGGCGCCGCCCAGCAGCACGAGTCCACCTCGATCAGCCTCGCGCTGCTGCTGGCCACCGAGAAGCTCAAGGTCATCTCGGCCATCCACCCCGGCATCTGGCATCCCGCGGTCCTGGCGAAGTTCATCAACACGGCCGACCAGTTCTCGCACGGCCGCGCGGCGGTCAACGTCGTCAGCGGCTGGTTCAAGGACGAGTACACCGATCTGGGACTCGAATGGCTCGAGCACGACGAGCGGTACGAGCGAGCCGCGGAGTTCATCCAGATCCTGCGTGGGCTGTGGACCGAGGAGAAATTCTCGTTCCACGGAAAGCACTATGACATCACCGACTTCACCCTGCGTCCCTTCCCGTTCGAGGTGCCCGGGCGGGCGCATCCCGAGATCTTCCAGGGCGGCAATTCCACGGCCGCGCGCTTCAACGGGGGAGCGTTCTCGGACTGGTACTTCTCGAACGGCAAGGACTTCGACGGCTTCACCGAGCAGTACGACGACGTCACGCGCATCGCCGCCGAGCATGGACGTCGCACGCGTTTCGGCCTGAACGGCTTCGTCATCCAGCGCGACAGCCGCGCCGAGGCCGAGGCGCAGCTGCGCGAGATCATCGCGCACGCTGATGGCGGGGCCGTCGAGGGCTTCCGCAAGAGCGTGCAAGAGGCCGGCAACGCGACGACGGACAAGAAGGGGATGTGGGCGGACTCGTCGTTCGACGACCTCGTGCAGTACAACGACGGTTTCCGCACGCAGCTGTTCGGCGACGCGCAGCAGATCGCCGAGCGCATCATCGAGTACAAGAAGCGGGGCGTCGACCTGTTCCTGCTCGGCTTCCTGCACTTCCAGGAGGAGCTCGAAACCTTCGGTGAGACGGTGATCCCGATCGTGCGCGAGCTCGAGGCCGACCTCGAGCGCACCGGGGACCCGATCGAGGTCGCGGCGCGCTGATCGCATCGGGCACGGCCGCAACCGCGCGGATCCGGCCTAGCCTGGAGGTGGACATTCCACGACGGGCATAGGTTGGAAAGGACCCGGTATGAGCGGCGCACGGCTCGGTTTCTTCACACGGCTCCTGGATGCCGGCACCGACGGTGAGCGGTACCGCACAGCCCTCGCGCAGGTGCGCGCGGCCGAGCAGCACGGGTTCGCGTCGCTCTGGGTGGCCCAGCACCACTTCGACCGCGACGAGGGCGGCCTGCCGTCGCCCTTCCCGTTCCTGGCTGCGGCGGCGGTGCAGACCGAGCGGATCGCCCTCGGCACCGGCATCGTGACCCTGCCCCTCGACGATCCGGTGAGGGTTTCCGAGGACGCGGCCTTCGTCGATGCGCTCAGCGACGGCCGGGTGCAGCTGGGTATCGGAACGGGCGGCACTCCGGGATCGTTCGCCGCGTTCGACCGTTCCTCGGAGGACCGGCGTCGCATCCAGGCCGCTCACGTCGCGGTCCTGCGCGACGCCTTCGCCGGGCGTGGCATCCGCAATTCCGATTCCCGCCTCAGCCCCGCGGCGCCGCACCTGGGCGGACGCCTCTGGCAGGCGACGTTCTCGGTCGAGGGAGGTCGGCGCGCGGGCGCCGACGGCGACGGACTGCTGCTTTCGCGCACCCAGCCGCGCGAAGAGGGTCGGTCGCTGCACGAGGTGCAGGTGCCGATCGTCGAGGCCTACCTCGCCGCCCTGCCCGCGGGCGTCCCGCCGCGGATCCTCGCCTCACGGACGGCGGTGGTGGTGGATGCCGAGAATCTCGACGCCTCGTGGCGTGCGGCCGAGCCCGGTGTGCGGCGCCTGACGCGTACATTCCTCAAACGGAATGCGGACGGCGACCTGCACGACCTCGCCCGTCAGACCGACACGCACCTCGGGACCGTCGAGCAGGTCACCGCCTCACTGGCCGTCGACAAGACCCTCGAGCTGGCGACCGACGTCGCGTTCCAGGTGCACTCCGTCGACCCCGCCCCCGAGATCACGCTGCGCTCGATCGAGCTCCTCGCGACCGAGGTCGCGCCGCGGGTGGGGCTGCGCACAGGCGCGGAGGCGGCGGAGGAGCTGCGGGCCCTGGGTCGGTGAATCGGCCGCGGGGGGCTGTGGCGGCATCCCGCTCAGGCGACGTCACATGCGCGTAACAGAGAACACATAGGTTCCACTCAGGATCGGCAGACCGGTCCGCCCCCCGGCCGAGCGAGAGCTCCATATCGTTCGGCGTGCACCCTGATGGAGAACCCGTGCAGAGACGCATCCTCGCGGGCACTGTGGTCAGCGGCATCGCCGTGATCACCGTGTTCGCCGCCGCCCCGGTTTCGGCCGCGATCGCCCCACCGCCCCTGAGCGTGGTGCGACCGCCCTCGACGATGATCGACATGCCGACGAGCTACCCCGTGCAACCCGATCTGAAGGTCTTCCCCGACCTTCCGACCGACAAGTCGATCGATCGTGGCGTGCGGCCGTACGACGAGATCGCACCCTTCCTGAACGACGTCATGGACTCCACCGACCGCGTCTCGGCGCAGGTGGTCGGGACGTCCGCACAGGGCCGCGACATCTACCTGGTCACGGTCACCGCCCCCGAATCCTCCGCGGAGACGGCGCAGCAATCCCGGTGGCGCGAGCTGATCAAGGCCGACCCGACGGCAGCCGCGGCGGATACCGCCCTGCAGGCGGACTACAAGGTGCCGCTGTGGTTCAACGGCAACATCCACGGCAACGAGTGGGAGGGGACGGACGCGACCCTGAACTACATCGAGGATCTCGCCACCAGCACCGACCCCGCCACCGTCGAGCTGCTCGACACGCATCGCGTCTACTTCACCGTGACGAACAACCCCGACGGCCGCGCGCTGGGCCAGCGAGGAACGGTCAACGGCTACGACCCGAACCGCGACTTCATCACGGGCGCGACGGCGGAGGCATCCATCGTCCGGGATCTGGCGGGCGTCATTCAGCCGACGTACTTCATCGACCTGCACGGGTACACGAGCGTGCTCCAGGTCGAACCCTGCGGCCCGCCGCACGGGGAGAACTACGAGTACGACCTGTTCGTGCCCCACGCGTACGCGACCGCCCTCGAGATCGAGGATGCCGTCACCGCCGCGAACGTCCCGGGCAACACGTACTACGACCCGTCGACCGGGGGTGTGACCGACGCCAACACCGGCTTCATCAACATCCCGTACCGCGATCAGCGTTCGGGATGGGACGACTGGCCTCCGATCTTCGCGCCCCAGTACGTGGCCTACCAGGGAGCGATCACGAACACCGTCGAACTCCCCCTCGGCCGCTCGGGCGACCAGCCCGCCCGCGCGAAGGTCAACATCGCGGTGGCCGAGATCGTCATCGACACGGTCGTGGACTACGTCGACGAGCACAGCGCGGCACTCCTCGACAACCAGATCGAGATCTTCCGCCGCGGCGAGGCGGGCGAGCCGAGCCGGCAGATCCCGGCCGACATCGCGCCGGAGGACCTCGCGGCGGACGTACCGACGCAGTGGACCGAGATCTGGGACGAGACGGACATCTACAACGCCGACTTCCCCCGGGCCTACGTCATCCCGCTGGGCGCGGGGCAGCGGTCGGACTCCGACGCGCAGACGCTCGTGCAGCAGCTGCTGGTCAACGGCATCCGAGTCGATCGGCTCACCGCTCCCGCGCGCGTCGATGGCGTCGATTATCCCGCCGGATCGTTCTACGTCGACATGCACCAGCCGCTGCGCGGTCTGGCCAACGTGCTCCTCGCCGACGGGTCGGACATCTCGGATCGCGTGCCCGACATGTACGACATCTCCGCGTGGAGCCTCGCGCTGCTGTGGGGCGCAGACGTCGTGCGGATCGGTGAGACCACGGATGCCGCTCCGGTCACGGCGATCGAGCCCGTCGACGAGGTGCCGCTGACGGGGAGCGCACCCGCGGGCGCGGGCTACCTCACGTTCGAGCCCCGGGGCGTCGCCGACTGGCAGGCCGTCAACGCGCTCCTCGCGGAGGGGGTGGCGCTCTCGCAGCTGGACGACGGCACGATCGTGGTCGGTTCCGACGCGGCGTCGCGTGCCGCGGCCGCCGAGGCGGCGTCGGTCTTCGGCGTCGACTTCGCGCTGAGCGACGGCCGGGCCCTGCTGAACGAGGACAGCACGGCACTTCGCCGCGTCCGGGTCGGCTACGTGGGCGACGCGGGAGACCGCGACGCGCTGACCAAGCTCGGGTTCGGGGAGCTCACCCCGGTGAGCGCGGCATCGCTGACCTCGGGGGCCACCGACCTCGCCACGGTCGACCTGCTGTACGTCGGAACGGGCCTGAGCTTCACACCCGAACAGGCGGCGGGCGCCCAGCGCGTGGTCGCGTTCGTCGCTGCGGGCAAGCCCGTGGTCGCTCGGGGCGCGGGTGGCTCGGCGTTCGTCAACACCTACGTCTCGCCGCTCGCGGCGGCCACGGGTACGGGCGGATCGAACGGCATCGCCCGGGTCGACACGCCCGCGGAGGGCGTGCTGGGCGACTATCCGCAGGACACCGCCTTCGGTTATCCCTTCGCGTGGTTCCCCCAGCCGGCAGCGAACGTGACCGTCGAACAGCGATACGCCGCGGACGACACGTTCGTGTCGGGCCACTGGCGCGCGGAGGACAAGAAGTCGGTGCAGGATGCCGCCGGCCAGGCGTCGGCGGTCTCGCTCACGGGTGCGACCGGCACGCGGGCGTTCGTCTTCGGCTCGTCGCCCACGTTCCGCGCCCACCCGGTCGGCGCGTTCGGAGACATCGCCCGTGCCGTGTTCTGGGCCGCCGGAGAGGGAGTCACCGTCGTCCCGCCCGCCGACGTCGAGCCCTCTCCGCAGCCGACGACCGAACCGAGCCCGACGGTCGAGCCGACCCCGAC
>NZ_QAJB01000142.1:0-10294 GCF_003061325.1 Microbacterium sp. HMWF026 | reverse complement strand
GCTGGGCGCCGCCGTACGCGCGCGTCGGCTCGTCGTGGGCGGCGGTGGCCGCCGCAGCGGCTCCCGCCCCGGCGACGGCGGCACCGGCGACGGGGGCCGCCGTCGTGCGGGCGTCGTCGTGCTGCGCGGTGTCGTACCGGCGGGTGTCGGCATCGGTGGCGTCCGAGGTCTGCGCGTGCTCCGGCTCCGCGGAGGCGGCGTATGCGGCCCAGCGGGCGTCCTCGTCGTCGAGGTCGACCGACGACGACCCGACCGAGGTCGTGGCGCTGCGCGGCTCGACCGGCGAGGCGTCGTGCACGACGGGGGCGGCGTGGTCGCGGCGCTCGGTGACGGCGGCCTCGGACCGACGCTCGTGCTCCTCGCGCTCGTCCCAGGCGGCTTCGGCGGCCTGCGGGTCGACGGCGTCGCGGCGAGCCGCCTCGGCGTCGGCGAGACCCTCGTGGGCGCGACCGACGACGTCGTGCGCCTCGTCTTTCGGCTCGGCGACGGGGTCGCCGTACGAGTCCTTGGGTTCAGCGACGGGGTCGCCGTACGACTGGTGGTCGCTCATGGGATCTCCTCACGCGGTGCTAGCGGCGTCAGGCTATCCCGGGAAGGGCGACCCATCGGGGAGGCGTGCCGTCGGATCTGCGTCTCGACCGTGTCGGCCCCTCGGCTTAGGGTGTTCCCATGGCCCGTCCCCCGCTTCGCACGTCGGCCGCGATCGTCCTCGCCGCGACCGCGGCGATCGCGCTGAGCGCCTGCGCGCCGGACGCCGACGAGGCCGCTCCCGCGGCGTCGGCCCCCGTCGTCTCGACGAGCCCGACGCCCATCCCGACCATCACGCAGACGGCGACAGCGGTGCGCCTGCCCGCCGACTGCAAGGCCATGCTCTCGGCCGACGTGCTCGCGCAACTGGGGACGACACCGCTGAACGACCCGTCGCTCGGACCGTCCGGCGTCCAGTCCGACGGGTCCCTCATCTGCATCTGGCGCGATCCCGCCGCCGACACCACGGGCTTGACCACGACCATCTCGCGAATGGACCGCGGCCCGGCCCTCGACATGCTCAACGAGCTCGTCACGACGCAGGGCTTCAGCTGCTACACGCCCGACGCCGGCACCCGCTGCGAGAAGACGTGGATCAACGACGCGTATCCCGTCAACGACGGGCGCACGCTCTATTGGCGCGACGATGTGCTGATCGACACCCAGTACTCCAACCTCGCCCCGACCGGCTACACCGGCAGCATCATCGCGTCGATCTTCGGCTGAACCCGCCGCTCCGCCCCGCGGCTCGGCGGACGACGGTTCGGCCGGTCGACCGAGCACAGCGCGCGTCAGCGGCCGAAGAAGGCGTGGGATGCCACCACCGCGGCGTAGTCGGTCGGCATCCACCCCACGAGGGTCGATGACACCCATCGATCGCCGCGCAGGTCGTGCACCTCGGTGACGTCCGCCGTCGAGCGCTCGCAGTGCTGGACGTCGGCGGCGGTCGTGCACGCGAAGCCCTGCGACGCCAACGTGGACGTGACCGCGGCGACCGCCTCGGGCGCCACCGTCGACACCGTCGTCTCGAGGGAGCGACCACCCTCGCCGCGCCAGTGGCACGTCACGACCACCGTGGGGGCGGCCGCCGCGGCAGCCTCGGGGGTCGAGGCGGGCGGCGTGCGGCGCTGCGACAGCAACGCCTCGGGCGACCACACGAGCGAGGACCACAGCGGCTGCGAGTACAGGTGACGGCAGTCCGCCGCGGGGGTGGGAGGTGTGCCCTGGTCCGCCGGGACCGGAGCGCTGGCGGCGCGCAGGGTGTCGCCCACGAACGCGACCGCACCGGGGACGCCGGGAACGGCGAGCACCACCATCGCCGCGACCGCCGCCACGCAGAACAGCCCCGCCGGCCATGCCAGCCATAGGCTGCGTCCACCGATCCGGGCCATGCGTTCCTCCACATCCACGGTAGGGGAACTCCCCCGCCCGGACCCGCTCCCGACACGCCGCCGGACCCCGCTCGACGCCCGATCGTCACCGCGCGGACACGACGAAGGCCCCCGGCGCGAGCCGGGGGCCTTCGAAGGATCGGGGATATGGCATCCCGGATCAGGAGGGAGCCGGACGAGCTGCTCCCTCCCTCGATCAGTTGTACGTGCCGGGCGTGAAGTCGTCCGTCGAGAAGCTGTCGAAGTCGACGTAGCTCAGGTCGGCGTCGCTGTACGCGCCGTCCGAGGCGAAGATGCGGTTGGGGTACCGCTCGCTCTTGGCCTCTTCCGTCGCCTCGACCGTGACGTTGCGGTACTTCGCAAGTCCGGTTCCGGCGGGGATGAGCTTTCCGATGATGACGTTCTCTTTCAGGCCGACGAGCGGGTCGCTCTTGCCCTCCATGGCCGCCTGCGTCAGGACGCGGGTCGTCTCCTGGAACGACGCCGCCGACAGCCACGACTCGGTCGCGAGCGACGCCTTCGTGATACCCATCAGCTCGGGACGACCCGACGCGGGGCGCTTGCCCTCGCCGACCGTCTCGCGGTTGATGGTCTGGTAGCGCTTGAAGTCCACCAGCTCACCGGGCAGCAGGTCGGTGTCGCCGTGGTCGACGACGGTGACCTTGCGGAGCATCTGACGGACGATGACCTCGATGTGCTTGTCGTGGATCGGCACACCCTGCGAGCGGTACACGCCCTGGACGCCGTTGACGAGGTACTTCTGCACCTCGCGGGCACCCTGCACGCGCATGACCTCCTTGGGGTCGAGCGTTCCGACCTGGAGGGGCTCGCCGACCGAGACGTGCTGGCCGTCCTCGACCAGGAGCGTCGCGCGCTTCAGGACGGGGTAGACCACCGGCTCGTCACCGTTGTCGGGCGTGAGGATGACCTTCTTGGCCTTGTCGGTCTCGTCGATGGTGATGCGACCGTCGGCCTCGGCGATCGGGGACGCACCCTTGGGGGTACGGGCCTCGAACAGCTCCTGCACGCGGGGCAGACCCTGCGTGATGTCGTCGGCCGACGCGGAACCACCGGTGTGGAAGGTACGCATCGTCAGCTGGGTACCGGGCTCACCGATCGACTGGGCCGCGATGATGCCGACGGCCTCGCCGATGTCGACGATCTTGCCGGTCGCGAGCGAACGGCCGTAGCACTTCGCGCAGACGCCGACGGCCGAGTCGCAGGTCAGCACGGAGCGGACCTTGATCGTCTCGACGCCACCGGCGACCAGCTTGTCGATGAGCACGTCGCCCACGTCGTCGCCGGCCTCGGCCAGCACGGTGCCCTGCGCGTCGACGACCGCCGTGGCGAGCGTACGGGCGAACACCGAGTTCTCGACGTTGGCGTCCTTGACCAGCGAACCGGTCGAGTCGGCCGCGGCGATCGGGAGCTCGAGGCCCTTCGACGTGCCGCAGTCCTCCTCGCGGATGATGACATCCTGCGAGACGTCGACCAGACGACGCGTGAGGTAACCCGAGTCGGCCGTACGCAGGGCCGTGTCGGCCAGACCCTTGCGGGCACCGTGCGTGGCGATGAAGTACTCGGCGACCGACAGGCCCTCGCGGTACGAGGAGATGATCGGACGCGGGATGATCTCACCCTTGGGGTTGTTCACCAGACCACGCATACCCGCGATGTTGCGGATCTGCAGCCAGTTACCACGGGCGCCC
Source organism: Microbacterium sp. HMWF026 (assembly GCF_003061325.1). Taxonomy (NCBI): domain Bacteria; kingdom Bacillati; phylum Actinomycetota; class Actinomycetes; order Micrococcales; family Microbacteriaceae; genus Microbacterium; species Microbacterium sp. HMWF026. The sequence goes on along the minus strand of NZ_QAJB01000142.1, from coordinate 6,666 downwards.
GACGAGACCATGCGGTTGATGGTGTTGTCGGCCGGGAAGTTGTCCCGCATCGCCTTCTGGACCTCGTCGGTGGCCTCGGTCCAGATCTTGATGAGCTCCTGACGACGCTCGGCGTCGGTGGTGAGACCCTTCTCGTACTGGCCCTGGACCTTCGCGGCCTGCTTCTCGTAGCCGGCGACGATCTCCGCCTTGTTCGGCGGGGTGAGGATGTCGCTCAGCGCCACCGTGACACCCGAACGGGTGGCCCAGTAGAAGCCGGCGTCCTTGATGCGGTCGAGGGATGCCGCGACCTCCACCTTGGGGTACTCCTCGGCGAGCTTGTTGACGATCTGCGACAGCTTGCCCTTGTCGGCCTGCTCGCGCACGAACGGGTAGCCCTTGGGGAGCGTGTCGTTGAAGATCGCCTGGCCGAGCGAGGCGTCCACGAGACCGTGGGTCTCGTAGCCCTCGGGAGCCTGGCCCTCGAGGAAGGTCAGGCCGGGGATGCGGATGCGCGCCTTGGCCTGCAGGTCGAGGGTGCCCTCGTCCTTGGCCAGGATCGCCTCGCCCACCGAACCGAACGCACGGCCCTCGCCCACGGCACCCTCCTTGAGGGTGGTGAGGTGGTGCAGACCGATGATCATGTCCTGCGAGGGCAGGGTCACCGGACGGCCGTCCGACGGCTTGAGGATGTTGTTCGAGGCGAGCATCAGCACGCGGGCCTCGGCCTGGGCCTCGACCGAGAGCGGCAGGTGGACGGCCATCTGGTCACCGTCGAAGTCGGCGTTGAACGCCGCGCACACGAGCGGGTGCAGCTGGATCGCCTTGCCCTCGACGAGCTGGGGCTCGAACGCCTGGATGCCGAGACGGTGCAGGGTGGGTGCACGGTTCAGCAGCACGGGACGCTCGCGGATGATCTCTTCGAGCACGTCCCAGACCTCGGGGCGGTAGCGCTCGACGGCGCGCTTGGCGGCCTTGATGTTCTGCGAGTGACCGAGGTCGATCAGGCGCTTGATCACGAACGGCTTGAACAGCTCGAGAGCCATCTGCTTGGGCAGACCGCACTGGTGGAGCTTGAGCTGGGGTCCGACGATGATGACGGAACGGCCCGAGTAGTCCACGCGCTTTCCGAGCAGGTTCTGGCGGAAGCGACCCTGCTTTCCCTTGAGCATGTCGCTCAGGGACTTCAGGGCGCGGTTGCCGGTACCGGTGACGGGGCGACCACGGCGGCCGTTGTCGAACAGCGCGTCGACGGCCTCCTGCAGCATGCGCTTCTCGTTGTTGACGATGATCTCGGGGGCACCGAGGTCGATCAGGCGACGGAGGCGGTTGTTGCGGTTGATCACACGACGGTAGAGGTCGTTCAGGTCGGAGGTCGCGAAGCGGCCACCGTCCAGCTGCACCATCGGGCGCAGCTCCGGCGGGATCACCGGAACGACGTCGAGCACCATCGAGGCCGGCGACATGCCGGTCTGCAGGAACGAGTTGACGACCTTGAGGCGCTTGATCGCACGGATCTTGCGCTGGCCCTTGCCCTCGGAGATCTGCAGGTGGAGGCTGTCGGCCTCGGCCTGCAGGTCGAAGGTCTCGAGGCGACGCTTGATCGACTCCGCGCCCATGTGGGCCTCGAAGTACTGACCGAAACGGTCCTGGAGCTCGTGGAAGACGTCGTCCTCGGGCTTGAGGGCGCCGACCTCGAGCGTGCGGAAGTCCTCCCACACGCGCTCGAGCTTGGCGATCTGCTCGTCCGCGTTCTTGCGGGCCGCCGTCATGTCCTTCTCGGCGGCGTCCTTGACCTTCTTCTTCTGGTCGGCCTTGGCGCCCTCCGCCTCGAGGGCGGCGAGCTCCTCCTCGAGCTTGGCCAGGCGCGCGGCGATGCGGGCATCGCGGCGGTCGCCGAGCGTCTTCAGCTCGAGACGGATGTTGTTCTCCTGCGTGGCCAGGTCGCGGTGACGAGCATCCTCGTCGACCGAGATGACCATGTAGGCGGCGAAGTAGATGACCTTCTCGAGGTCCTTCGGCGCCATGTCGAGCAGGTAGCCCAGGCGCGAGGGCACGCCCTTGAAGTACCAGATGTGCGTGACGGGCGCGGCGAGCTCGATGTGGCCCATGCGCTCGCGACGGACCGAGGACTTGGTGACCTCGACGCCGCAGCGTTCGCAGACGATGCCCTTGAAGCGCACGCGCTTGTACTTGCCGCAGGCGCACTCCCAGTCGCGGGAGGGTCCGAAGATCTGCTCGCCGAAGAGACCGTCCTTCTCGGGCTTCAGCGTGCGGTAGTTGATCGTCTCGGGCTTCTTGACCTCACCGAAGGACCAACGACGGATGTCGTCGGCGGTGGCCAGACCGATACGGATCTGATCGAAAGTGGTTGATTCGAGCACTGGTTCTCCTGTGTCGGAATTCTCTGAAATCTGAGCTGGGTCGCTGAGCTGGAAGCTCAGATCTCGTCGATCGACGAGGACTCGAAGCGGCTGGAGATGTTGATGCCGAGCTCTTCCGCGGCGCGGAAGGCGTCGTCATCCGTGTCGCGCAGGTTGACCGCGGTGCCATCGGCCGAGAGGACCTCGACGTTCAGGCAGAGCGACTGCATCTCCTTCATGAGCACCTTGAAGGACTCGGGGATGCCGGGCTCCTGGATGTTCTCGCCCTTGACGATCGCCTCGTACACCTTGACGCGGCCGAGGATGTCGTCGGACTTGATCGTGAGGAGCTCCTGCAGCGCGTACGCGGCACCGTAGGCCTCGAGCGCCCACACCTCCATCTCACCGAAGCGCTGGCCACCGAACTGGGCCTTACCGCCGAGCGGCTGCTGGGTGATCATCGAGTAGGGGCCCGTCGAACGCGCGTGGATCTTGTCGTCGACCAGGTGGTGCAGCTTCAGGATGTACATGTAGCCGACCGAGATGGGCGCCGGGAACGGCTCGCCGGAGCGACCGTCGAACAGCAGCGTCTTGCCCGAGGAGTCGACCATGCGGTCGCCGTCGCGGTTCGGGATCGTCGAGTCGAGCAGACCCGCGATCTCGGCCTCGAAGGCACCGTCGAACACCGGGGTCGCGACCTTCGTGCCGGGGGCGGCCTCGCGGGCCGACTCGGGCAGCTGGGCGGCCCACTCGGGGTTGCCCTCGACCTTCCAGCCCTGCTGGGCGATCCAGCCGAGGTGGAGTTCGAGGACCTGACCGAAGTTCATTCGACCGGGGATACCGAGGGGGTTGAGGATGATGTCGACCGGCGTGCCGTCGGGCAGGAAGGGCATGTCCTCGATCGGGAGGATCTTGGCGATGACGCCCTTGTTGCCGTGGCGGCCGGCGAGCTTGTCGCCCTCGGTGATCTTGCGCTTCTGGGCGATGTAGACCACGACGCGACGGTTGACGCCCGAGCCGAGCTCGTCGTCGCCGTCCTCGGCGTTGAACTCCTTGACGGCGATGATCGTGCCCTGCTCGCCGTGGGGCACCTTCAGCGAGGTGTCACGGACTTCGCGGCTCTTCTCGTTGAAGATCGCGCGGAGCAGGCGCTCCTCGGCGCTCAGCTCGGTCTCGCCCTTGGGCGTGACCTTGCCGACGAGGATGTCGCCGGGACGCACCTCGGCGCCGATGCGGATGATGCCGCGGTCGTCGAGGTCCTTCAGCAGGTCGGGGCTGACGTTGGGGAGGTCACGGGTGATCTCCTCTTTACCGAGCTTGGTGTCGCGCGCGTCGACCTCGTACTCCTCGATGTGGATCGACGACAGCGTGTCGTCCTTCACGAGGTCCTGGCTGAGGATGATGGCGTCCTCGAAGTTGTGACCCTCCCACGTCATGAACGCGACGAGGAGGTTCTTTCCGAGGGCGAGCTCGCCGTTCTCGGTCGCGGGACCATCGGCGATGACCTCGCCGGCCTCGATGCGCTCTCCGGCCGAGACGACCACGCGCTGGTTGTACGAGGTGCCCTGGTTCGAGCGGTCGAACTTGCGCAGGAAGTAGTCCTGCGTGCCGCCCTCGTCGAGCTGGATGGTCACGACGTCGGCCGAGACCTCGAGCACCACACCGGCCTTGTCGGCGGTGACGACGTCACCGGCGTCGATGGCCGCGAAGCCCTCCATACCGGTACCCACGACGGGCGACTCGCTGCGCACGAGCGGCACGGCCTGGCGCTGCATGTTCGCACCCATGAGGGCGCGGTTGGCGTCGTCGTGCTCGAGGAACGGGATGAGCGAGGTCGCCACCGACACCATCTGGCGCGGCGAGACGTCCATGTAGCCGATCTCGTCGACGGGGAACAGGTCGACCTCGCCACCCTGACCGCGGCGGGCGAGGATGCGGTCCTCGACGAAGTGGCCGTCGGCCTGCAGGGCCACACCGGCCTGAGCGACGATGTGGTCGCTCTCTTCGCTGGCGGTGAGGTAGTCGATCGTGTCGGTCACGCGGCCGTCGACGACGCGGCGGTACGGCGTCTCGATGAAGCCGAACGCGTTGATGCGCGCGAACGACGCGAGCGAGCCGATCAGACCGATGTTCGGGCCTTCGGGCGTCTCGATGGGGCACATGCGGCCGTAGTGCGAGGGGTGGACGTCACGGACCTCGACGCCGGCACGCTCACGCGACAGACCACCGGGACCCAGGGCCGACAGGCGGCGCTTGTGGGTCAGACCCGCGAGCGGGTTGTTCTGGTCCATGAACTGCGACAGCTGCGAGGTTCCGAAGAACTCCTTGATCGCGGCGACGACGGGGCGCACGTTGATCAGGGTCTGGGGCGTGATCGCCTCGATGTCCTGCGTGGTCATGCGCTCGCGGACAACGCGCTCCATGCGCGACAGACCGGTGCGGACCTGGTTCTGGATCAGCTCGCCGACGGCGCGGATACGACGGTTGCCGAAGTTGTCGATGTCGTCGGTGTCGAGACGGATCTCGGCGGCCGAGCCGTTGCGGGTGCCGTCGAAGGTGACGTCGCCGCGGTGCAGGCGCACGAGGTACTTGATGGTCGCGACGATGTCGTCGACGGTCAGCACCGAGTCGCTGAGCGGCTTGTCGAGGCCGAGCTTCTGGTTGATCTTGTAGCGACCCACCTTGGCCAGGTCGTAGCGCTTGGCGTTGAAGTAGAAGTTGTCCAGCAGCGCGCGGGCGGCCTCGGCGGCGACCTGCTCGCCCGGACGGAGCTTGCGGTAGATGTCGCGGAGCGCGTCTTCCTTCGTGAGGATCGTGTCCTTCGACAGCGTCTCTTCGATCGAGTCGAAGCCGCTGAACTCGGCGAGGATGTCCTCGCTGGTCAGGCCGAGGGCCTTGAGGAAGACGGTGACCGACTGCTTGCGCTTGCGGTCGATGCGCACGCCGACCTGGTCGCGCTTGTCGATCTCGAACTCGAGCCAGGCACCGCGCGAGGGGATGACGCGCGCCGAGACGATGTCCTTGTCGGAGGTCTTGTCGGGCGTCTTGTCGAAGTAGACACCGGGCGAGCGCACGAGCTGGGACACCACGACGCGCTCGGTGCCGTTGATGATGAACGTGCCCTTGTCGGTCTGGAGCGGGAAGTCGCCCATGAAGACCGTCTGGGTCTTGATCTCACCGGTCTGGTGGTTCATGAACTCGGCCTCGACGTAGAGCGGGGCCGCGTACGTCTTGCCGCGCTCCTTGCACTCTTCGATCGAGTACTTCTCGGGCTCGAGGTAGGGGTTGGTGAACGAGAGCTGCATGGTCTCGCTCAGGTCCTCGATCGGGGAGATCTCTTCGAAGATCTCTTCCAGACCGCTGATCTCGGGCACGTCGGTGCGACCGGCGGCCTGGGCCTCGGCGACGCGCGCCTTCCAGGCCTCGTTACCGACGAGCCAGTCGAACGACTCGGTCTGCAGGGCCAGCAGATCGGGAACGGTCAGCTTGTCGGAGATCTTCGCGAACGAGAGGCGGGATGCTCCGCGTCCGCTCTTGGGGGTGGTGGTGGTGGATGCGTTGCTCGCAGCAGCCAAGGGAATAACCTCCAGAAGCCCGGGCGAGGGGCTCGTGATTCCTTGTCGTCAGGTGGAGTGCGTTCCTGCCCCGAAAACCTGCTCGTCGCACGCCGCGGTGAAGCGGGGACGGACAGGCTCAGCCGACCACCATATGAGGGCAGGGGGAATCGAGGAGCGCAAAGTCCAAGCATACGCGGGAGGACTCGCCGTGTCCAGTCCAATTCTTGACGCGTCTGCGGACCTGCGGTATAACCGCGTGCGCCCGCCCGGCATTCCCCCGACCGACCGCGTCAGCGGCCCCGGAACCGCACGTGATCACCCGGACGCACCTGCGCGAGGGCATCGAGAGCGGCATCCGGAACCACTCCGATCACGGGGTACCCACCGGTCACCGGACCGTCGGCCAGCAGGACGACGGGGCGACCGTGCGGCGGCACCTGGATCGCGCCGGGGCGCATCGCCTCGCTCGGCAGCTCGTGGTGGCGGAGGCGGTCGAGTACCGGTCCGTCGAGCCGGATGCCGACCCGGTCGGCGCGCGACGACACCGTCCAGCTCGCGCGCGTCAGGGTCTGCCACGCCGAGGGGGCGAACCAGTCGGCGCGCGGGCCCTCGCCGACGGGGACGTCGACGCGCGCGGGCGGCACCGTCCACGGGAACGCGTCGACGACGGGGACGGCACCGGCGGGCCGACCGAGGCTCAGCAGATCGCCGGCGGCGAGGGGCGCGCGCCCGAGCCCCGCCAGCGAATCGGATGCCGCGGACCCCAG
>NZ_QAJB01000141.1:0-4775 GCF_003061325.1 Microbacterium sp. HMWF026 | reverse complement strand
CGGTCGTGCTGCTCGACGAGCCGTTCAACGCCCTGGACGCCGCCCTGCGGGCCGAGGTGCGCGACGGCGTCTTGGCGCTGCTGCGCGACGCCGGGGTCGCGACGCTTCTCATCACGCACGACCGCGCCGAGGCGTTCGCCGCGGCGGACCGGGCGGCGGTGTTCACGGGCGGGCGCATCGCGCAGATCGCCGCGCCGGGCGAGGTGTACCGGCATCCGGTGTCGATCGAGGTGGCGCGATTGACGGGAGAGGTGGTCGCCGTCCCCGCCGCGTGGGTGGGCAGCGGGGACGGATCCGTGCGCGTGCGCCCCGGACAGGTGGTGGCGGACGCCGCGTCGCCGACGCGACTGCGCGTGCGGCGCGCACGCGACGAGGGCGATCGGGTCGTGCTCGACCTCGCCCTGCCCGGGGACGGCGAGGTGGCCGTCGCGGTATCGCCGTACGCGTCGAGCGTCCACCCGGGCGCCGAGGTGGGGGTGCGCGTCGTCGGATCGCCGATCGGTGTGGAGCCGTGACGGCGGTGCGTCGAGGTGCGGGCGAGGGACCGCGATACGCTCCGAGTCCGAACGGCATCCGCCCACGTTCCGAGAGAAGGTCCCGATGAAACGCGCTCTCCTCCTCCCCGTGGTCGTGGCCGTCACGGCGACGCTCGCCCTCGCCGGTTGTGCGCCGGAAACATCGTCCACGCCGTTGGGCGACGCCTCCGCCGCGGTCGCGCCGAGCCCCACCGAGTCGCCGATGGAGGGTGCGCTCCCGCCGACCTTCGTCGCCCCCGACGAGCTCGAGGGCACCGATGTGAAGGTGCTGCTCGGCACGGCCCTGGTGCTGACCGTTCCCGACGCGAGCGAGGCCGAGTGGACGGGGACGACCGCCGACGTCGCGATCGCGGAGTTCTCGCCGGGCGGGCCGTCCGAGGGCGCGGTCTTCCGGCCCGGGTTCCTCGTCCGCGAGGTCGGTACCACCGCGGCGACCCTCACCGGTGCCGACGGCCGGACGATCTCGTTCACCATCACCGTCGTGCCGTACTGACCCTCGCTGGTCGGCGCCTCAGCCGCGAGCCCGGCGGCGCACGAGCAGCGCGACGAACACCGGGACGCCCACCAGCGCCGTGCCCACACCGACCGGCAGGGGCGTGGGCGCGAAGAGGGTGCGGGTGGCGGCATCCACCCACACCATGAACACGGCGCCGACCAGGGCAGACAGCGGCACCACGCGGGAGTGACGGGGGCCGACGACGAGCCGGACGGCGTGCGGCACGACGAGCCCCACGAACCCGACCGCACCCACCGCGCTGACGAGTGCCGCCGTCATGAGAGCGGTGACCACGAGCAGGCCCCCGCGCAGGCGCGCCACGGGGATGCCGAGCGACGCGGCGACGTCGTCACCGAAGGCGAAGGCGTCGAGTGCCCGCGCGGACAGCAGGCACACGGCCCCGCCGACCGCGACGACGGCGGCGCACAGGGCCACTTTGTCCCACCGCATCCCCTCGAGCGAGCCGAGCAGCCAGAACATCACCCCGCGCGTCTCGTCGCTGTCGGCCGCGGCGAAGACCACGAGCGAGGTGATCGCCGAGAAGAACTGCGTCCCGGCGACCCCGGCGAGCACCACGCCCGCCGTCCCCGCCGAGGTGAAGCGCGAGAGCAGCAGGACCAGGCCGAACGCCACCACCGCCCCGACGAACGCGCCGCCCGACAGGCCGAGGACGCCGCCGCCCAGCCCGAGCACGCCGATGACGACCGCGCCCGTCGAGGCCCCCGACGACACGCCCAGCACGAACGGCTCGGCCAGCGGGTTGCGCAGCAGGGACTGCATCACCACGCCGCAGAGGGCCAGTCCCGCCCCGGCGCAGGCCGCGACGAGGGCGCGGGGGAGGCGTTCCTCCCACACGATGGCGTCCTTCGCGGCCTTCACGGGGATGTCGGCGAGCCCCAGGTGGTTGGCCAGGATGTCGCGCACGTTGACCAGTGAGACGTCGGCGGGGCCGAGCGTCACCGCGACGGCGACCGAGACGACCAGCAGCGCGACCGCCGTGGTCACCGCCCCGGCACCCGCGGCGCGCCCGCGGGTGCGGACCCGCGCGACGACGGCGGCGCTCAGAGCAGGCTCCCGTTCTCGTCCCACCACGCGCGGATCTTCTCGAGCGCGTCGACGAAGCGGATCGACGGATTCAGCTCGGCGCCGTGCAGGGCGATGTAGCGCCCGTTCCGCACCGCCGACATCGTCCGGGTGAGCGGGTCGCTCTCGAGGAAGGCGATCTTGTCGTCCAGACGGTCGCCGGGGAAACGGTCGCGCTGCAGGTCGCCCAGCACGAGCACGTCGGGGTCGGCCGCGACGACGCTCTCCCACCCCGTCGCCGGCCAGTCGTCCGTCTGATCGCCGAAGACGTTGCGCATTCCGGTGAGGGATGCCGCCAGCCCGGCGTTCGAGTACCCGCCGGCGACGTAGGGGGTCTTGGTGTCGGCGAACCAGAACGCCACGGTGCGCCCGCCGAAGTCGACCCCCTCGGTCGCGGCGGCCGCCCGCTGCTGCAGAGAGGCGACGAGGGCCTCGCCGCGGTCGGCGACGTCGAAGATGCGGGCGAGGTCGCGGATCTCGCCGTAGAGCACGTCGACGGTGAGTGGGGTCGTGCGGGTGCCTCCGGCGTTGACGCTGACGTCGCCGTCGCAGTCCGTGGGCGAGAGGTAGGTGGGGATGCCGGTCTCGGCGAAGCGGTCGCGCGTGGCGACACCGCCCTGGGCGAAGTGGCGGCCGAAGGAGGCGGTGACAAAGTCGGGGTCGGTGCCCAGGACGACCTCGTAGGTGGGCGCGTTGTCGGCGAGGCGGGGGACGGCGGCGTTCGCGTCGGCGAGGGAGTCGAGGACGGGGTCGGTCCACGATGCCGTGCCCACGAGGCGATCCTGAAGGCCGAGCGAGAGGAGGATCTCGGTCGAGTCCTGGTCGAGCGAGACGACCCGCGCCGGGGGAGCGTCGATGGTGACCTCGCGTCCGCAGTCGGTCACCGTGAGCGGGTAGACGGTGCTTCCCTCGCCCACGGTCGACGTCGTCGCGACGGGGACGGCTTCGGAGGCGCCGCAGCCGGCGAGCAGGGTTCCGGCGGTGGCGAGGACGAGGGGCAGGGCGAGGGCGCGGGCGCGTGGCATCCGGGATCTTCTTTCGCGGCGGGCGGGGGAGTTACTTAGGTAAGGGTAACCTCACTTTTGCTGTCACCCGGGAGTGTCCGAATGGCCGCTGACGCGACCAGGAATGTGTTGCCCTCTGTGGTTTCGTGTTGTACTGTGTGGGAATCTTCGAAGGAGATCCCGTGTACGCAATGGAGCGCCAGCAGCTCATCGAGCGCGAACTGCGCGATGTCGGACGCGTCAGCGTCGTCGACCTCGCCCGTCGCTTCGACGTGACGACCGAGACGGTGCGCCGCGATCTGGACCGGCTCGAGAGCCTGGGTTCCCTCCGCCGCGTGCACGGCGGCGCCGTCGACATCGGTCGCGCCAGCACCGCCGAGTCCCCGCTCACCGAGCGTCGCGAGCACCACGGCGACGCCAAACGCGCGATCGCCTCGGCCGCCGTCGCGCTGCTCGGCCACGACTTCCGAGGCTCGATCTTCGTCGACGCGGGCACCACCTCGGCCGCCGTCGCCGCTCTTCTTCCGGAAGCCCTCGGTGCGGGAATCGGCGGGGTCGAGGTCGTCACCCACTCCCTCGAGGCCGCCCACGTGCTCTCGAGCGAGGAGCGTCTCTCACTCACCACCATCGGGGGCCGCGTCCGCGGCGTCACCGCCGCCGCCGTCGGTGCCCACACCGTGCGCACCATCGCGCAGCTGCGTCCCGACATCGCGTTCGTCGGCACGAACGGCGTGAGCGCCGGCTTCGGGCTCAGCACCCCCGACCCCGACGAGGCCGCCGTCAAGGCCGCGATCATCCAGTCGGCCCGTCGCGTCGTCCTCGTCGCCGACGCCGCCAAGTTCGGAGAGGAACTGCTCGTGCGCTTCGCCCAGCTCGACGAGATCGACGTTCTCGTGACCGACGCGGCCCCGCCCGCCGACCTGGCCGAGGCTCTCGCCGACGCCGACATCGAGGTGCGCGTCGCATGATCGTCACCCTGACCGCCAACCCCTCGGCCGATCGCGCCGTGGTCCTGCCTGACGCGCTCGTCGTCGGCGAGGTGCAGCGCGCGGTGTCCGCGCGCGAGGACGCCGGGGGCAAGGGCGTCAACGTCGCCCGTGTCGTGGCCGCCGCCGGAGCCGACGCCCGCGCCGTCGTCCCGGTGAACGCCCACGACCCGTACCGGATGCTGCTCGAGGACACCGGGATCGACCTCGATCTGGTCGAGGTCGCGGGTCGCGCCCGAGCGAACCTCACCATCACCGACCCCGCGGGCGAGACGACCAAGCTGAACCTGCCGGGTGCCGAACTGTCGGCCGCCGAGGCCGAGGCCCTGACGGCCGGCGTCGTCGCCGCGGCCGAGGGCGCCACCTGGCTCGTGTTGGCCGGATCGCTGCCTCCCGGGGTTCCGGCCGCCTTCTACGCCGACCTCATCGTCGCCGTGCGCGAGCGCTGGGGTGCCCACGCCCCGCTCATCGCGGTCGACGCGTCCGGCGAGGCCCTCGCCGCGGTCGTCGCCACGGCCCGGCCCGACCTCATCAAGCCCAACCACGAAGAGCTCGCCGAGCTCGTCGGCGAGGACCACGCGACCGACGCCGATCTGCTCGCCGACGCCGCACGGCGCGCGACCGCCCTCGTGCCCGATCGCGTGGCGTCCGCTCTCGTGACCCTCGGCGC
>NZ_QAJB01000140.1:8474-11441 GCF_003061325.1 Microbacterium sp. HMWF026 | reverse complement strand
ACCCAGGCGAGCGCGCCGATCACGACGGGCGCGGCCGGATCCGGCGCGGCGTCGTCCGCCGACGACGTGCCGTTCGATGCGCCCGCGTCCTCGCGCACGGCCGGGGCCATGGCATCCCGCGGCTCTCGGACCGCGCTCAGATCGCCCGACGTCGACAGCGCGGGCCCCAGCGGAAGCGCCGGATCGAGCGACAGTGCGGGCCCGAGGGGCTGGGCGTCGGGTGCATCCCGCGGCGGTTCGCCGGGGGTCGCAGCGTTCCGGAGGCGTCGCGCGCGCCGCGTGGCCGGGTTCTGCTCGTGCACCCGCCCACGCTACCCCGGCTCCGGTGTCTATACTCATCAGCACCACCCACGGGAGTCCGGTGAACCGGGCTGAGAGGAAGCGAATCCACGCTTCGACCGTCGAACCTGATCCGGATCATGCCGGCGCAGGGAGGAGAACACATGCACACGTCCACGTCTGCCCGCGCGACCGCCGCTTCGGCCGTGCACCCCGGGGACCGCTTCCGCTGGCGCGTCGTCGACATCGTCGTCGCCGCGGTCCTCGGCGTCGCGATCGGCCTCGTCTTCTGGGGCTGGAACACCGTCGGCGGCCTCTGGTTCGTCGCGATGGACGGCCTCACGCCGGGCCTCGGCGGCCTCGCCGTCGGTATCTGGCTGCTCGGCGGCGTCGTCGGCGGCCTCGTCATCCGCAAGCCCGGCGCGGCTCTGCTGGTCGAGTTGATCGCCGCGATCGTCTCGGCCCTCATCGGAAACGTCTGGGGCGTGACGACGATCTTCTCGGGCCTGGCCCAGGGCCTGGGCGCCGAGCTGATCTTCCTCGCCTTCCTCTACCTGCGCTTCACCCTGCCCGTCGCGATGCTCGCGGGAGCCGGCGCGGGCATCGGCGCGTGGGTGCTGGAGCTGTTCCTCACCCCCAACCTCGCCAAGACGGTCGAGTTCAACCTCATCTACCTCGGCAGCCTGATCGTCTCGGGCGCCCTGCTCGCCGGCCTCGTCGGCTGGCTGCTGGTGCGCGCGCTCGCCGCGACGGGGGCGCTCAGCCGGTTCGCCTCCGGGCGGGACGCGCGCCGCGACGTCTGATGGCGGGCCCCGCGCGCGTCGACGTCGAGGGATGGGGATGGCGCTACGCCGGCCGCAAGCTGCCCGCGACGCGTGACGTCTCGCTGAGGATCGAACCGGGCGAGCGCGTCCTGCTGCTGGGCGCGTCCGGTGCCGGCAAGTCGACACTGCTCGCGGGCCTCGCCGGTCTTCTCGGCGGCAGCGACGAGGGCGAGCGCAGCGGCCGCATCCTCATCGACGGCGAGGCGCCCGAAGCCCAGCGCGGTCGCATCGGGCTGGTGCTGCAGGACCCCGAGGCCGGGATCGTGCTGTCGAAGGTGGGCGACGACGTCGCCTTCGGGTGCGAGAACCTCGGCGTCCCGGCGGCGCAGATCCCCGCCCGGGTCGCCGAGGCCGTGGCATCCGTGGGTCTGTCCGTGCCCCTCGACCGCGCCACCAAGGCCCTGTCGGGCGGTCAGAAGCAGCGTCTGGCCCTGGCCGGGGTGCTCGCGATGCGCCCGGGACTGCTGCTGCTGGACGAACCGACCGCCAACCTCGACCCCGAGGGCGTCGGCGAGGTGCGCGCCGCCGTCGAGGCGGTCCTCGCCCGCGAGGGCACGACCCTCGTGCTGATCGAGCACCGGACCGCGGTCTGGGCCGACCTGATGACGCGCGTGATCGTGCTGGCGCCCGGCGGGGGAGTCCTCGCCGACGGACCGCCCGCGCGGGTGTTCGCCGAGCACGGCGACGCGCTCGCCGAGGCCGGCGTCTGGGTGCCGGGGCGGCCCGTCGATCTCGCCCTGCCTCCGGTGCACGGATCGATGGATGCCGCCCTCTCGACGACGTCGCTGGCGATCGGCCGCGAGCGGCGCACGGTCGTCGCCGCGGGCCTCGACCTGACCGTGCCCGCCGGGGCGGGGACCGTCGTCACCGGACCCAACGGCGCGGGCAAGTCGACCCTCGCCCTCACCCTCGCGGGACTGCTCCCCGAGCTGGCGGGCGAGGTCGTCGCCGGCCCGGTGCTCGCCGCGCGCGGGGGCACCCGTCCCTCGCGGTGGCGCTCCACCGAGCTGCTCACGCGCATCGGCACCGTCTTCCAGGAGCCCGAGCACCAGTTCCTCGCGGCGACCCTGCGCGACGAGCTCGCCGTCGGGCCGCGGGCGCTGAAGATGTCGGCGGCGAAGGTCGATGCCATCGTCGACGAGCTTCTGGAGCGGCTGGATCTGGCATCCCTCGCGCTCGCCAACCCCTTCACGCTCTCGGGGGGACAGAAGCGCCGCCTGTCGGTGGCGACGGTCCTCGCCGCCTCGCCCGCGGTGATCGTCCTCGACGAACCGACCTTCGGGCAGGATCGCCGCGGCTGGCGCGAGCTCGTCGCCCTGCTGCAGCGCGAGGTCGCGCGCGGGCGCACGGTCGTCGCGGTCACGCACGACGCCGACGTGATCCGTCACCTCGGCCAGCATCGGATCGAGATGGGGGATGCCGCGTGAGCGGCGGAACGCGGCTGAGCGCACCCGCGCCCGCCGCGCGCGCGTGGCTCGACGGGGTCAACCCGGTGACCAAGGTCGCGATGGTGCTGGTGCTGGCCGTCCCGCTGCTCGTGTCGCTCGACGCGGTCAGCGCCGGAGTGGCGATCGCGCTCGAGCTGCTGTGCGTGCCGCTCACCGGCGTCGCCGCCGCCACCGTGCTGAAGCGCCTCGTGCCGGTGCTGGTGTTCGCCCCCGTCGCCGGCCTGAGCATGCTGCTGTACGCCCGCCCCGGGGGGACCGTCTACGGCACCTTCCTGTTCGCGACGGTGAGCGACGACTCGCTCGCCCTGTCGCTCGCGGTGATGCTGCGCGTGGTGGCCCTGGCGCTCCCGCTCATCCTGCTGTTCGCCCGCACCGACCCGACCGAGCTCGCCGACGCCCTGGCGCAGGTCGCGAAG
>NZ_QAJB01000140.1:0-8464 GCF_003061325.1 Microbacterium sp. HMWF026 | reverse complement strand
AGCCGGTTCGTGCTGGGGGTCCTCGCGGGGGCGCGGACGGTGGGGCTCTTCGTCGACGACTGGCGCACGATGGCCCTCGCCCGCCGTGCGCGCGGGCTCGGCGACCGCGGCGCGATCCGCCGCTTCTTCGGCATGGCCTTCGTGCTGCTCGTCTTCGCGGTGCGTCGCGGCACCACGCTCGCCACGGCGATGGAGGCCCGCGGCTTCGGTGCGGACGTCGAGCGCACGTGGGCGCGCCCCTCGACCGTGTCGACTCGGGATGCCGTGGCCCTCGTCGGGGCGGCGGTGCTCGTCGCCGTGGCACTCGGCGCCGCGGTGGCGACGGGGGTCTTCCGCATCGTCGGGACGTGACGCCCCGTTCGCGCCGCCCCGCCGGCCCCGGTGGGGCGCCCGTCGAGACCGCACGTGATCGCCGAGCCCGCTTCCTTTCGGCGCCATAGCACCGCGGTCTCGGCGAAAGGCTGCGGTCTCGGCGCCGGGCGGGCGCCCGGGCGGGCGCCGGGCGGGCGCCCGGGCGGGCGCCGGGGTCAGAACACGTACTCGAAGCAGAGCGAGCGCGGCATCGTCTCGACGTAGGGCTCGTAGACGGGGATGGGCGTGAAACCCGATGCCGCGTACATGCGCAGCGACTCGGGCTGCATGCGCCCGCTCTGCAGGATCACGCGTGCGGCTCCGCCGCGGCGGGCGCGGTCGACGACCTCGGCCGTCAGTGCCCGACCGACACCCCGACGCCGCGCCGCGGGCACGACGACGAGGCGTTTGAGCTCCCACTCCGCGCCGAGCCGGCGCAGCATCACGTGGCCGAGCGGAGTGCCGTCGTCGTCGACCGCGAGCAGCGTGGTGACGATCTGCTCGGGATGCACCGCCAGAGCGGCCGCGCGCTTCGCGGCGAACGCCGGGGTGTCGTCGGCGTCGGCGTCGCGGTAGCGCTCGTCGAGGTCGGCATCCAGCATGCTGCGCAGCTGCACCGCGCGGGGGTCGTCCACCTGGACGCTCTCGATCCGGTACCCGGCTTTGATCACCGTTCGAGCCTACGTGCGCCCCGTCGTCCCCGACCGGCGCCGGCCGGGGCAGAATGAGCGGAGGGGAGGTGCGATGGAGCTGTCGTGGGGATTGCTGGCGGTCTGCGTCGCGGTCGCGTCGGTGGTGCTCTTCGTGGCCATGCCGCGTATCGGCACGCCCGCGCCGATGATCCTCTTCCTGCGGTTCGTGGCGGTGTCGGGGGTGACGGCCGTCGGCTCCAGCGCGATGTACTTCATCTACACGGCGGCGGGCGGCATCCTGCCCCTGGTCCTCGGCGACGTCGCGATGGTGCTCTCGCCCGCGCTGCTCGCGGTGGCGGTCGCCGTCCTAGACGGCCGCCGCGCCCGCGTGACCTTTGCGGCCGTGCTGGCGCTGACCCTGATCGTCGCGATCGTGACGGCGACCGTACCGCTGCCCGCGTCACTCGCGGTGAAAGCGCTGGCTCTCGCCGTGGCCTCGGGGGCCTGCGCGTGGGCGTGCGCCCGCGCACGCATCGAGCCCTACGGCCCGCTGCGCGTGATCGGGATCACCACGGCGGTGTTCGCGCTGTACTGCGTGGCGCGGGTCGTCGTGGGATTCGCGGCCGGATGGGAGTCGGGGTTGTTCCGCGCCGGATTCTCGTTCGCACCCGCGACGGTGCTGGGAGGGGTGGCCGTCCTCGTCGTCGGGGCGGCCGTGATCCGTCTGCGTTTCACCGCACCCGCGCCGCCGCCACCGCTCGTGTGCCCGGCCGGCTCCGCGGTCGTCGTCGGCGACTGGGACCTCGCCTCGGCGGCCTACGGTCCCGAGCGCCTGCGGGGGCTCGTCACCGAGCTGCGCGCCGCCGCCCGCGACCTCGACCCCGACGCCGTCGACGTGCCCCGGGGTGCGGAGCTGTCGACCCCCGACGCCCTCGACGCGGTGGGGCGGCACCTCGCCGCGGCCTACCGGTGGAAGCCCGAAGAGGTCATCCTGCTGGTCGACGGCGCGGCGACGGCCGCGATCCGCACGCACCCGGTGCGGGTCTGGCAGCGGCGTCTCCGCCGCCGCGCACGAGCCTGAGTCTCGGCTAGGGTGGGACCCGGTTTCAGCTTCGAAGGAGAACGCATGGACATCACCGGAGCCTCGGCCCTCGTCACCGGGGGCGCCTCGGGACTGGGCCTGGCCACCGCGCGCCGCCTCGCGGACGCCGGGGCGCACCTCACGATCGTCGACCTGCCCTCGTCCGCGGGAGCGTCGATCGCCGGGGAGCTGGGCGGGTCGTTCGTCGCCGCGGATGTGACGGATGCCGAGCAGATCGCCGCCGCAGCCGCCCGCGCCGCCGAGGCGGGTCCCCTGCGCGTGGTCGTGAACTGCGCCGGGATCGCCCCTCCGGCCAAGGTGCTCGACCGCGACGGCACCCCCTCGCCACTCCCCGACTTCGAGAGCGTGATCCGCGTCAACCTCATCGGCACGTACAACGTCATCGCACAGACCTCCGCCGTCATGGCGCAGACCGATCCCACCGAGGGCGGCGACCGCGGCGTCATCGTCAACACCGCGAGCGTCGCGGCCTTCGACGGGCAGATCGGCCAGCCCGCCTACTCGGCGAGCAAGGGCGGCGTGCACGCCATGACCCTTCCGATCGCGCGCGAACTCGCCCGCCACGGCATCCGCGTCACCACCATCGCCCCCGGCATCATGGAAACGCCCATGCTCAAGGGGCTGCCGCAGGCCGCCCAGGACTCCCTCGGACAGCAGGTGCCGTACCCCTCGCGTCTGGGTGCCCCCGACGAGTACGCGCGGCTCGTCCTCGCGATCGTCGACAACGGCTACCTCAACGGCGAGACGATCCGCCTCGACGGCGCGATCCGGATGGCGCCGAAATGACCGACGGCATCCTGCTCTCGATCCGGGACGGGCTGGCCCGGGTCACCTTCGACCGGCCCGCCTCGCTCAACGCCATGGACTTCCCCATGGCCCGCCGCTGGCGCGACGTCGCGCACGAGGTCACGTCCGACGCGTCCGTCGGCGCGGTGATCCTGGATGCCGAAGGCCCCGCCTTCTGCGCGGGCGGCGACGTCGTGGCGATGGCGACGACCGGCGCGACGGGCGCCGAGGTCACCGAGACCGCCGCGGCGATCCACGACGGCATCCGCACCTTCGCCGAGGCGCCCCTGCCGATGGTCGCCGCCGTCCAGGGCGCCGTCGCGGGCGGAGGCCTGGGCCTCATGCTGACCGCCGACTACGTCGTCGCGAGCGAGAACGCCCGCTTCGTCAGCCGGTACGCCAACATCGGGCTCACCCCCGACCTGGGCGTCTCCACCCTGCTCCCGGCGGCGATCGGACAGCGCCGCGCACTGCAGCTGCCGCTGCAGGACCGGATGCTGGATGCCGCCGAGGCGCTCGAGTGGGGACTGGTCGCCGAGGTCGTGGCATCCGCGGATCTTTCGGCGCGGGTCGAGCAGATCGCGTCCTTCTGGCTGGAGGGGGCGACCGCCGCGTTCGGAGAGGCCACGCGCCTCGTGCGCGTGGGAGCCGGACGGACCCTGGCCGAGAACCTCGACGACGAGGCCGCCACGATCGGCGCCGCCTTCGAGACCCCCGACGCCAAGGCCCGGGTCGCGGCCTTCGCCGCCGCCTCCGCGAAAGGACGCCGCTCATGACGCTCTCTGCGAAGACCATCCTGATGTCGGGCGGCAGCCGCGGCATCGGCCTCGCCATCGCGCTGCGCGCCGCACGCGACGGCGCGAACATCGCGATGCTCGCCAAGACCGACACGCCCCACCCGAAGCTCGAGGGGACGGTGCACACCGCCGCCGACGCGATCCGCGCGGCGGGCGGACGGGCGTTGCCCATCGTGGGCGACGTGCGCGACGAGGACTCCATCGCCGAGGCCGTCCGCCGCACGGTCGCGGAGTTCGGCGGGATCGACATCGTGGTCAACAACGCCAGCGTCATCGACCTGTCGGGCTCGCTCGAACTCGCCACCAAGAAGTACGACCTCATGCAGGACGTCAACGTGCGCGGCACCTTCCTGCTCTCGCGCGCGGCCGTGCCGCACTTGCGCGAAGCGTCGAACCCGCACATCCTGTCGCTGTCGCCGCCGCTGAACGTCACCCCGAAGTGGCTCGGAGCGCACACGGGTTACAGCCTGGCCAAGTTCGGGATGACCATGGCGACGCTGGGGCTGGCGGCGGAGTTCGCCGACGCCGGGATCGCGGCCAACACGCTCTGGCCGCGGACGACCATCGCGACCGCGGCCGTGCAGAACGTCATCGGCGGCGACCGACTCATGCGCGTCTCGCGGACGCCCGAGATCTACGCGGATGCCGCGTACGAGGTGCTGACCGCGCCGTCGCGCGAGCTGACCGGGCGGACGCTGATCGTCGAGGACGTGCTGCTCGAGGCCGGGGTCACCGACTTCTCGGAGTACGCGGCGGTGCCGGGCACGCCGGACGAGGCGATGTACCCGGACATCTTCCTCGACTGAGGGGGCGGGGCGCCGCGCTCTCCAGGGGGCGTCAGTGAGGGCTGCGAGAAGCGCGTTCGTGGCGAGGAACGCCGTGGCGCGGGTTGGCGAGGGACTCGATAAACGCCGTCCGTGCTGAGAAACGCGGTGTCGGGGCGTTTCTCGGCAGGGACGGCGTTTCTCGGCAGTGGCGCTCGCCGCCGGGGCGACGGGCGGCTACGCGCTCAGGTCGACGAGCGTTCCGAGACCCCGCTCGCGGGCGGCGCGGATGAAGACGTCGGCGACCGCGACGTCCTGCGCGCCGATCCCCACGGAGTCGAACAGCGTGATCTCGTCGGCGGACTGTCGGCCCCGGACGAGATCGGCCACGACCTCGCCGATCGTGCCGATGACGTCGGTCTCCGCGATGGCCCCCTCCGCGATCGCACGCAGGAGGTCGCCCGACTTCGTCCGTGCCGTCGCCCGGTCGTCGACCCAGATCGACGAGCGCGCCATGGCGGCCCCGTCGACCTCGCGTTCATCGGCTCGCGGGCGGGCGCCGACGACGTTGAGGTGCTGTCCCGGTCGCAACCACGCGCCCTCCACGATGGCCTCGACCGACGGGGTCAGCGTGCACACCACGTCGGCACGCTCGACCACCTCGCGAGGGGATGCCGCAACCTCGATGCTCGTCGGCCACCCCTCGTCGCGCAGGTCGGTGACGAGGCCGTCGGCCCGCTCCCGCGTCCGTGACCACACCACGAGCCGGTCGAAGGGACGCACGTCGCGCAGGGCCAGGGCGTGCTCGCGCGCTAGGGCGCCGGCGCCGATGAGGCCCAGCGCGCGGCTGTCGGGGCGCGCGAGAGCCCCGGTGGCCACCGCGCTGGCGGCGGCGGTGCGCACCCGCGTGGGCACCGCGCCGTGCAGGAGGGCGACGGGCGACCCGTCGACGCGGTCGACGACGAGGATCATCGACCGCTGGGTCGGCAACCGACGCTCCGCGTTGTCGGGCACGTCGGCGAGCAGCTTCACCCCCGCGAGGTCGGACGCCTCGGACACCGCCGACATCAGGATGAAGCGGGCCGAATCGGCGGGGGTCGCCATCGACGTCGGGCCGGGCTGGTCGGCATGGCCCTCGGCGATCTCGGCGAACCCGCGCGAGACGGCCGCGGTGATGGCCGTGCGGTCGACCAGACCCTCGAGCTGGGGTGTGCTCAGCAGCAGCATCAGACCCGGCTCCCCTCGGTCAGCTCGAGGGCATCGGCTACCACGGTCCCGCGGAAGAGCACGGTGCGATCGCTGAGTCGGTCCATGACGGCCGCGGTGACGGTCTCGCCCGCGACCACCACGAGGTCGGCGGGGTCGCCGACGCCGAGACCGGGCTGGGCCTCGCCGCGCGCCGGCATGGCCGCCCGGCCCATGACCGCGCGTCCGCCCACCGTGGCGATCGCGACGCAGTGCTCGATGTCGTCGTCGCGGCGGAAGCCGTTGGTGAACGCGAGCTGCCAGGTGCGGTCGAGCATGTCGGTGTTGCCGTAGGGCGACCAGTAATCGCGCTGACCGTCCTGGCCGAGACCCAGCGCGATGCCGTACTCGTCGAGCAGGCGCGTGGGAAGCGGAGACCGGGGAGCCACGGTCGCCATCGAGATGCCGAGTTCGCGGAAGTGCTCGAGCAGCGCCCGCAGTTCCGCCTCGGGAAGGCCTGCCAGGCCGTATCCGTGCGAGACCGTCACGCGACCGCGCATGTCGAGGGCGCGGGTGCGCTCGATGATGAGCTCGGTCGAGAACTTCGCCAGCTGGTCGGGCTCGTGCAGGTGGATGTCGACGGGGGCACCGTGTCGCTCCGCGATCTCGAACACGGCATCGAGATGACGCACGGGGTCGCGGTCCAGGGCGCACGGGTCGATCCCGCCCACGACATCCGCGCCACGGCCCATCGCCTCATCGAGCGCCTCGATCGACCCCGCCTCCCGCAGCAGACCCGCCTGGGGGAACGCGATGATCTCGACCTCGCAGCGATCGAGATTGGCTTCGCGCGCCGCGAGCACGGCATCCAATCGCTCCATTCCGGCATCGACGTCGACCTGGGCGTACGTGCGCACCTGGGTCGTGCCGCGGGCGATCGCGCTCTCGAGCGTCGTCGCGACGCGATGCTGCATGCTCTGCTCGGCGCGGCGCCAGTTCTCGCGGTCGTTCAGCATCATCCCCCACACCCCGGGCACCCCGGTGTGCGGGCGGAACGGCAGGCCGATCCGCGTGGAGTCGAGGTGCACGTGCACGTCGGCGAACGACGGCAGCAGCAAGCGGCCGCGGCCGGCGACGGTCGTCGCATCGGGCTCGACGGTCGCGGTGCCCGCGGGATGGATGCCGGAGATGAGGCCGTCTTCGAGGACGACGTCGGCGAGGGGACCGCCCCAGGGGCGGACGTCCGTGAGGACGGTGGTGCTCATTCGAAGCTCGTTCCGGTGAAGTCGTAGAGGCCGTCGGCGCGGGGGGTCCAATTCAGTCCGCTGACGGCGGCGAAGTTGTTGAAGGGGACGTACAGGGGCACGAAGTAGCCCTGCGCGTTGCTGTAGTCCAGCAGTTTCGCGAAGACGGCCTGGCGGGCGTCGCCCTCGACTCCGCGCTGCTCCTCGGCCCACGCGGAGGTTGCGGGATCCTGCGCGTAGTTGTTGTTGCCCGCCGTTTCGTAGAAGTCGGTGAGAGGCAGATCGCCGTCGAGGGTGGAGGGGGCCCAGGTGTTGAGGTAGACCCCCTTCATCTCCTTGCCGCGCACCTTGAGCGTGTGGCTCTGCTGGTCGGCTCCGCGCATGTCGACGGCGATGCCGACGGCCTGCAGGTACCCCTGGATGCTCTGCGCCACCTCGCTGGAGAGCGGGATGCGGCCGTCGGTGGCGTAGTCGAACGGGATCGGCGTGCCCTCGTATCCGGCTTCCGCGAGGAGCGCCCGGGCGCCGTCGGGGTCGTACGCGACGGGCTCGACGGAGTCGGAATAGCCCTCGACGGCCGGCGCGATCATCGCCTTGGCGGGCTCCGCGAGTCCGGACAGCAGGGAGTCGACGATCGCTCCGGTGTCGATGGCCTTGGCGACCGCCTCGCGCACGCGGACGTCTTTCAGGGGACCGGAGGTGGAGTTCACCCCGAGGAAGACGACGCCGTTCGAGGCGGCGGAGAACGTCTGCGCCGACGGCGCGGCCTTCACCGACGACACCTGGGTCGGGCCGATCTGGGCGACGTCGAGGCTGCCCGAGAGCACGCCGTTCGCGCGGGACTCGGTGGACGAGACCGGCTGCAGCGAGATCTCCTCGAGTGCGGGCGCGGGGCCCCAGTAGTCCTCGTTGCGCTTCAGGTCGTAGGAGACGCCCGTGGTGATGGTGTCGAAGACGTACGGCCCCGAGCCGATCGGATCCTGAGCGTAGGCGTCGGCCCCCATCTTTTGGTAGGTGTCGGCGGGCACGATGGAGATCAGCGAGGTGTTGCGGGGGAACGCCGAGAACGGCTGCTTCAGGAAGAAGCGCACGGTGGTGGCATCCACCGCCTCGACGCGGTCGAGGGACGAGAGATAGGCGTAGTTCTCGCCGCTGGGGTCGCCGAGGATCGTCTCGTAGGTGAAGACCACGTCGTCGGCGTCGACGGCCTCGCCGTTGCTGGCGGTGACGCCGGGGGTGAGCGTGAACTCCCACTCGGTGAGATCGTCGTTCGCCTTCCAGTCCGTCGCGAGCTTGGGTTCCAGCGTGCCGTCGGCCGCGATCTTCACGAGCTGGTCGTGCGTGTGGAAGAAGACCGACAGCACCACGAGGGCGCCCGAGCGGATCGGATCCATCGAGCTGGGGTCGGTCGGCAGCGCCGCGGTTAGGCTCGTGCGCGCGGTGCCCTCCGAACCGGTGGGCGAATCGAAACCGCCGGCGCATCCGGCGAGGATCAGGCTGCCGAGGGTGAGGGCGGCGGCGCCGCTGAGGGTGCGGCGGGCTGTCGAACGGGTCATGTGAGGGCCTTTCGGGTGGGTGAGGCGGAGGAGGGGGCGGGTTCGTC
>NZ_QAJB01000139.1:0-3573 GCF_003061325.1 Microbacterium sp. HMWF026 | reverse complement strand
CCGCTCGACCGGGTGGGGAGGAGTCGTCCGGGGCGGGCGCCCAGACACCGCGGGTATCCTTGAGGGCATGGACGAGACCTGGACCGCGATGCTGTGGGCGATTCTGCCGACCCTCGTCGTGTCGGTCGTGTTCTTCTTCATCCTCCGCAACGTCATCCGCATGGACCGCACCGAGCGCAAGGCCTACGCCCGCATCGAGGCGCAGGAGCGCGCCAAGCGCGGCCTCCCGCCCGCGGCTCCCGCCGGCGACGGCTCCGCGAACTGACGACCGCGACCTCTGTCCGAGGTCGTCGCTACGCTGGGTGCACAACCCGCCCAGGAGGATCCGTGTTCACCGCCACGTTCGACGCGAGCTGGCTCGTCATCACGCTCTTCGTGGTCGACCTCGTGGTGCGCATCGCCGCGATCATCATCGTGCCGCGCAATCGCCGCCCCACCGCCGCCATGGCCTGGCTGCTCGCGATCTACTTCATCCCGTTCGTCGGCGTCCTGCTCTTCCTGCTCATCGGAAACCCGCGCCTGCCGCGCAAGCGTCGCCGCAAGCAGGCCGACATCAACCACTACATCCACGACACGAGTGCGTCGCTCGATTTCGGCACCCTGCGGCCGAACGCCCCCCAGTGGTTCCGCTCGCTCGTGCAGCTCAACCGCAACCTGGGCGCCATGCCCATCGCGGGCGACAACGCCGCGACCCTCATCGCCGACTACCAGCAGAGCCTGGATGCCATGGCCGACGCGATCCGTCAGGCGAAACGGTACGTGCACGTCGAGTTCTACATCCTGCAGACCGACGACTCGACCGACAACTTCTTCCGCGCGCTCGAAGAGGCGGCGGAGCGCGGCGTGGTCGTGCGTGTGCTCCTCGATCACTGGGCCAACCGCGGCAAGCCCCGCTACAAGCAGACCCTGCGACGCCTGGACGCGATGGGGGCGCACTGGCACCTCATGCTGCCCGTCCAGCCGCTGCGCGGGCGCTACCAGCGTCCCGACCTGCGCAACCACCGTAAGCTCCTCGTCATCGACGGCGACGTGGCCTACATGGGCTCGCAGAACGTCACGGACTCGTCGTACAACCTGCGCCGCAACATCCGCCGCGGCCTGCACTGGGTCGACCTGATGGTGCGGGTCGAAGGTCCCGTCGTCGCGAGCATCAACGCGGTCTTCCTCTCGGACTGGTACAGCGAGACCGACGAGACCCTCACCGACGAGATCGACCTGTTCTCGGTCACGTCCGGCCCGGGCGACCTCGACTGCCAGATCGTGCCGTCGGGCCCCGGCTTCGACTTCCAGAACAACCTCAAGCTGTTCCTCGGCCTGCTCTTCGCGGCGCAGAAGCGCATCATCATCGTCAGCCCGTACTTCGTCCCCGACGAAGCACTGCTGCTGGCCATCACGACCGCTTGTCAGCGCGGGGTGCACGTCGAGCTCTTCGTGTCCGAAGAGGGCGACCAGGCGATGGTCTACCACGCGCAGCGCAGCTACTACGAGGCGCTGCTTCGCGCGGGAGTCGTCATCTGGATGTACCGCAAGCCGTTCATCCTGCACAGCAAGAGCGTCACGATCGACGACGAGGTCGCGGTCATCGGCTCGAGCAACATGGACATGAGGTCGTTCGGTCTCAACCTCGAGGTCTCGATGCTGGTGCGGGGCGAGGAGTTCGTCCGCGACATGCGCGCCGTCGAGCACACCTACCGCACCCTCAGCCGCCAGCTCACGATCGAGGAGTGGCGCCGCCAGCCGTTGCGCTCCACGATCCTCGACAACCTCGCGCGCCTCACCTCCGCGCTGCAGTGATCCGGCGCGGCGTTCGCCGTCGGCATCCAGGATTCTTCGGCATCATGGATGCCGAACCCGCCCCCCCCGGAGGTCCGCATGTCCCGTCACCGTCTGACCCTCGTCGGCCTGCTCGGCGCGAGCCTTCTCGCCGCCGGCGCCCTCACCGGCTGCGCCTCGGGAGCGGCCTCCGCCCCTTCATCGTCGACACCGGATGCCGACACTTCGGCCCCGGGTGCCGACGTCGCGGCCGCGTGGGTCGACGCCGGTCGCGCGATCGCGGTCGTGACGTACGGCAGCTCGTCGTGCGTTCCCGTGGTCGAGGGTGAGCCGACCGTCGCGAACGGCGTGGTCACCGTGACCCTGGCGGACGCGCAGCGCGACGCGTGCACGCGCGACATGGCGCCTCGCGCCACGCTCGTGCCCCTTCCGGCGGGGGTGGATGCGGCGCAGCCGCTCGCCGTCACCGTGTCGGGTGCCGTCGAGGGCAAGACGCGTCTGGACGCCCTCGCGAGCGTCCCCGCCGCGCCGACCGATCTGACCGCCAGCGCCGGCTGGGTCGACCGTTCGATGGTGGCGATCGTGACGTACGGCAGCTCGGGGTGCGTGCCGACGGTCGAGTCGGTGACCTCGCAGGGTGAGACCGTCGAGGTGCAGTTCGCCACGCCGCCGGCCGACCAGATCTGCACGATGGATTTCGCGCCCCGGGTCACCCTGGCCGACATCGGCCGCGAGGCGGGTCAGGGCGAGGTGTCGCTCGTCCTCTCCGGCGGCGGGGTGCAGGTCGCCGACCCGGTACCCGTGCTCGGAACCCGCTGACCGCTCCTCCCCACGGGGCCGTTCTGCACCGGATGTCCTGCGGCGCGCGCCGCCCCGGAGGAAGTGGTCCAGCATGCCGGGATGGCGGTCGGATCGTTTCCCCCGGAGCTCTGCTCCCGTTTCAGTGTCGGCGCGGCTCGTCGGTCGGGCGTGACAACCGGGCGGCTCCGCTCAGCTGAGCTGCGTCGTCCATTCCACGGCGTACGAGAAGTGGATGCCGAGGGGCCACGCACCCATCTCGATCAGATGCTCGCGTACGCCACGCGTATGTCCCCGCACGCGTTCTTCAGCCACGGCAGCGCGGCGACGGCGTGGAACCTCCCCCTTCCCGCGACGCTCCGGCTCGACCAGGTGCACGTGTCGGTCGCGCAGCCCCGCCGCGCTCCCGACGGGCGCGGCGTGCGGGGACACTCCCTGAGCGCCGAGTCGCTTTCGGTGCGAGAGCACCCGGTCCACGGCATCCGTCTCACCTCGCCGGCGACCACGTGGGTGCACCTCGCCCCGGACATCGACCACCCCTACGACCTGGTCGCCCTCGGCGACGCCATCGTCCGCCAGCCGCAGCATCGGCGGGATCCCGAAGCTCTCGGATCGCTCGACCTGCTCGAGGCCGCCGTCGCGGCATCCCGTCGACACGGCGCCCGCGCGTTGCGCGCGGCTCTCGACCGGGTGCGCGACGGCTCCTCATCACGACCCGAGTCGTGGACGCGACTGCTGCTCGTGGACGCGGGGCTACCGGAGCCGCACCCGGCTCACGTCGTGCGCGCGTCGGATGGATCGTTCGTCGCGCGCCTCGACCTCGCGTACCCGGATCAACGCGTCGGACTCGAATACGAGGGGGAGCATCATCTGCGTGACCGGCGGCAGTGGCAGCGGGATCTGCGCCGCTACGAGCTGCTCGCCGACCTCGGGTGGCGCGTCGTGCGCATCACCTCGTTGGACGTCTTCACCGATCCAGGTCCCTTCCTCGCCCGTGTCGGG
>NZ_QAJB01000138.1:0-4651 GCF_003061325.1 Microbacterium sp. HMWF026 | reverse complement strand
GGTCACGGTGCGCGCCACCGAGACCACCGAGGGTCGCGCGCGCCTCTACACCGCCTCGGGCGACGCGGTGCACGCCCTCGACGAACTGCGACGGGCTGCGCGGGCTCGCATCGGGCGCCTGCTCGGCCTCGCGCCCCGCACCTCCCCCGGCGACACCGCCGACGCCGTCGCGGAGCGCCTCGGCGCCGACCGCGCGCGCGTCCGCGGCATCCTCGTCGACGACCGGCCCGCCACCGACCGCGACCTCGTCGCGGCCGCCGACCGACTCCGCGATCTCGAGGCGAGCGTGCGCGCCGCCGTCCGAACCGAAGGGACCCTCCGATGACCGACACCCCCGACACCCCGGCCTGGCCCGCACCCGCGACCGATCAGCGCCCGAGCGCCGCGGACTCTCACGACCACGCCGCGCTCCGCGACGCGATGCACCGCGTGCGTCTCGAGGTGGGCAAGGCGGTGGTCGGTCAGGACGGCACCATCACGGGGCTGCTGATCGCGCTGCTCTCGCGCGGACACGTCCTGCTCGAGGGCGTCCCCGGCGTCGCCAAGACGCTGCTGGTGCGCTCGTTCAGCCGCGCCCTCGGCCTCGACACGCGACGCGTGCAGTTCACCCCCGACCTCATGCCCGGGGACGTCACCGGATCCCTCGTCTACGACGCCCGTGCCGGCGGCTTCGAGTTCCGGGCGGGCCCGGTCTTCACCCACGTGCTGCTCGCCGATGAGATCAACCGCACGCCGCCGAAGACCCAGGCGGCCCTGCTCGAGGCCATGGAGGAGCGCCAGGTCTCGTCCGACGGCGAGAGCCGGCCCCTGCCCGACCCCTTCCTTGTCGCGGCGACCCAGAACCCCATCGAGCACGAGGGCACCTACACCCTTCCCGAGGCGCAGCTGGACCGTTTCCTGCTCAAGCTCGTCGTGGAGCTGCCCGGTCGCGACGCCGAGGTCGACGTGCTGCGTCGGCACGCGAACGGCTTCGACCCGCGCCGCCTCGCCGAGGCCGGAGTCGAGCCGCAGGTCACGGCATCCGAGATCCTCTCTGCGCAGCGGGCCGCGGCCTCGGTCGCCGTGGACGACGACCTGCTCGGCTACGTCGTCGACCTCGCCCGGGCGACCCGGCAGAGCCCGTCGGTGCTGCTCGGGGTGAGCCCGCGCGCGACGACCGGTCTGCTCGCCGCGGCCAAGGCGTGGGCCTGGCTCGGCGGCTACCCCGCGATCACCCCCGACCACGTGCAGACCATGCTGGTGCCCGTGTGGCGCCACCGCATCCGCCTGCGTCCCGAGGCCGAGATCGAGGGCGTCTCGGTGGATGCCATCCTCACCTCGGTGCTGCAGCAGACCCGCGTACCGATCTGATGTTCGTCACCGGCCGCCTCGTCCTGCTCGTCGCCCTCGGCGTCATCCCGCTCGTGCTGTTCACGAGCGGCGGCGCGCCCGCGTGGGGCGTCGCGGGCGGGTGGGTGCTGCTGTGCGCGGTCCTGACGGGTCTCGACGTCGCTCTCGCCGCCGATCCGCGCCGCGTCGAGATCACCCGCACGCACCCCGACCGCGCGCTGCGCGACGAGCCGGTCGCGGGCGAGATCCGCGTGCGCAACCTCGGTCGCCGCCTGCTGCGCGCGAGCATCCGCGACGCCTGGCAGCCCACCGCGGGAGCGCCGTCCGCGCGGCAGAACGTCGTCGTGCCGCCCGGCGAACGGAGGGGCGCCCCCCTGCCGCTGCTGCCCCGGCGACGCGGCGAGCTGCGCAGCGCGTTCGTCGTGATCCGCGCCGCCGGTCCCCTGCGACTGGCCGGACGGCAGGCCCGCGTCGACGCGCCCGCGCGGCTGCGGGTGCTGCCCCCGTTCACCTCGCGTCGTCATCTGCCGTCGCGCCTCGCGCGCCTGCGCGAACTCGACGGCAACACGACGCTGCAGGTGCGCGGTCAGGGCACCGAGTTCGACAGCCTGCGCGAGTACGTGCGCGGAGACGACGTGCGCTCGATCGACTGGCGCGCGACCGCCCGCGCGGGCACGACTATGCTGCGCACCTGGCGGCCCGAGCGCGACCGCCACGTCGTGATCGTCATCGACACCGGACGCACGGCCGCCGCGCGGGTCGGCGACGGCGTCCGGCTGGACGCCGCGATGGAGGCGGCGCTGCTGCTGTCGGTGCTGGCCGCACGCGCGGGCGACCACGTGCACCTGCTCATGTTCGACCGCATCACGCGGGCTCGCGTCACCCGGGTGGAGGGGTCGCAGCTGCTTCCCGCCCTGGTGGATGCCATGGCCCCGGTCGATGCGCAGCTCATCGACACCGACTGGGACGCCGCCCTCGCCCAGGTGCGCGGCCTGTCGGTGCGTCCGGCGCTCGTCGTGCTGCTCACCGCCGCCGATGACCCCGAGGCGGCGCGCGGCTTCCTCGCCGCCCTCCCCGCCGTGGCCCAGCGCTCGCGCCTGCTCGTGGCCACGGCCACGGACGGTCCCGGCGAGGTCCCCGCCCACCGCGACGCCGCGGACGTGTACGCCGCCGCGGCGATTGAACGCGCGCGCCACGATGCCGAACGCGTGCGCGACGCGGTCGTGCGGGCCGGCGGCGACGCGGTGTCCGCCTCCGCCGACGACCTCCCCCCGCTGGTCGCCGACCGCTATCTGGCGCTCAAGGCAGCGGGCCGCCTTTAGCACGTCCAGCCCTCATGCAGCCCGCGACATACGTCGCGGCTTATCCTGGGGGGTACCCTTCCAGCCGTCAGCGTGTCCCCTCCGCGCGCGGCCTCGCCGTCTACGCACAGGATGCGGGAGCTCTCTTGCCAGGTAACGCCACCACGCACTTCGACGATGTGGCCCTCGTATCGGTGGCGAGCGTCCTGCCCAGCCGCGTCACGACGTCGGACGACATCGAGGAGCGTCTGGCTCCCGCGCTCAAGCGCCTCAAGCTCAAGCCGGGGCTGCTGCGCCGCGTGGCGGGGGTGAATGAACGCCGCAACTGGGCCGAGGGCGAGTCCTCGGACGAGGCGACGATCGCCGCCGGCAAGCAGGCCCTCGCCGAGGCCGGCGTCGACCCGAGCGAGATCGGCCTGATCATCAACACGTCGGTCACGCGCAAGCACCTCGAACCCTCGGTGGCGGTGCGCCTGCACCACGGCCTCGGCCTTCCCAGCTCGGCGATCAACTTCGACGTCGCCAACGCCTGCCTGGGCTTCATCAACGGCATGAGTCTGGCCGCCGGCATGATCGAGTCGGGCCAGGTCAAGTACGCCCTCATCGTCAACGGCGAGGATGCCGACGAGATCCAGGTCAACACGATCAACCGTCTCGTGCGCGAAGACCTCGACCGCGACGCGTTCATGCAGGAGTTCGCCTCGCTGACGCTCGGCTCCGGCGCCGCCGCGGCCGTCCTGGGCCGCGCGAGCGACCACCCCGAAGGGCACCGCATCGTGGGCGGCGTGACCCGCGCGGCGACGCAGTTCTACGACCTGTGCGTGGGAAGCGTCGACGGCATGTTCACCGACGCGAAAGCCCTGCTCAAGGGCGGTCTCGACCTCGTCGTCTCGGCGTGGAGAGAGGCCAAGGACGAGTTCTCGTGGACGGGCATGGACCGCTACGTCACCCACCAGGTCTCGTCGGTGCACACCTCGGCGATCGTGCGCGCGGCCAAGCTCGACCGCGAGCGCGTCCCGGTCACCTACCCGCACCTGGGCAACGTGGGTCCGGCATCCATTCCGATCACCCTCGCGGCCGAGCAGAAGACGCTGCGCCGGGGCGATCGCGTCCTGCTGATGGGAGTGGGCTCCGGCTTGAACACCGGCATGCTGGAGCTGGCCTGGTGAGCCGTCCGCGCGTGACGGGCCCGCAGGCCACCCTTCCCCCCTCGGGGCTGCCCGGTCTCGATCCATCGCTCTCGCGACTGGTCGCCGTCGACGGCGTGCTCGCGGACACCGGGGCGACACGCACGTGGCACATCCTCGACACCGGTGACGCCCTGGACCGCCGCGGCGTCGAGCCGGTGGGCACCATCGTCGCGGTGCACGGCAATCCGACGTGGTCGTACCTGTGGCGCGCCCTCGTCACCGCCTCGCTCGCCCGCGCCGACGCGGGCCGCCCCGCATGGCGCGTCGTCGCCGTCGACCAGCTCGAGATGGGCTTCTCGGAGCGCACTCCCCTGCGCCGGACGCTCGCGCAGCGGATCGCCGACCTGGACGCGCTCATCGCCGAGCTCGGCATCCCGGGTCCGATCGTCACGCTCGGGCACGACTGGGGCGGACCCGTCTCGCTCGGCTGGGCCGTCGAGAACCGCGAGCGTCTGGCAGCGGTCATGGCGCTCAACACCGCCGTGCACCACCCCGAGGGCGCTCGGCTGCCGTTCGCGCTGCGCGTGGCGACGGCGCGGGGCATGCTCGCCGCCGGCACGACGGGTACGACCGCCTTCCTCGACGTCACCCTGGCCCTCGCCGACCTCGACCCGGCCGTGCGCGCGGCGTTCCGCAGCCCGTACGCGACCGTGGCGCGCCGGCGCGGGATCGGCGGGTTCGTCGCCGACATCCCCGCGACCCCCGAGCACGAGAGCACGCCGGCGCTGCACCGCATGTCGGCGGGGCTGCGCGAGCTGACGGTGCCCGCCCTGCTGCTGCGCGGACCGAAGGACCCCGTCTTCGGCGAGGATCACCTCGACGACCTCACCG
>NZ_QAJB01000137.1:0-8957 GCF_003061325.1 Microbacterium sp. HMWF026 | reverse complement strand
GCCGTAGCCGGGGCCACCGTAGCCGGGGCCGTTCGGGCCACCGGCGACGGGCTGACCGGGCTGGACGGGGATGCCGTTCCAGACGGTCTTGTCGGCGATGAAGCTGTTCGCCCAGGGGGCGGGACGGATCGCGGGGTTCCACGGGTTGCTGCCGAACGCCAGGATCGCGAGGAAGATCCACTGGCCGAGCGGGCCCAGGATGAACAGCAGCAGAAGGGGCCAATCGCGACCGAACTTCGCGTTCACGCGGTACGAGATCATGATCAGCGCCACGACGAGCCCCAGACCCGCCAGGAAGTTGAGGATCGGGATGGCGCTCGCCACGGCGAGGCCGAGGACGACCCACGGCGAGACGTCACCGAGCTTGGCGAAGACGAGGTAGTTGTACAGCGGCACCCACGCGCGCCACTTGCCCTGCACACCCGCCTTGTCGAAGATGCGCATCAGCAGGAACGACGTGATGAGGTAGCCGGCGATGGCGAACAGGAAAAGGAACAGATACGCGATGGCCAGGAACGCCGCCTCGCCCGCGCTCGGCGCCCCGTAGTCGGAATATGCGAGATAGTTGATGTCCACTTCGATCCTCTCGAACGGCGGACGCTCGTCGGCGCCACCGGCGGGTGTTTCCCGCGCGACACATGCTAGCGAACCTGAGTGTTCGCTGAAATCCCCCGCGCTACGTGTCACACGACGAGGTGGATCTCGCCCGGTACGCCCGGTCGAAGCGTCCTCCCGTTCGCGCCAGCCCAGTCGAACAGATCGTCGATGCCCCCGATGCGCGGACGTGTCCGCGCGAGCGAGCGGACGAGGTCGCCCTTCGCGTGCTTGTTGAAGTGGTTGAGGGCGCGTACGGCCCCCGACTCCCCGGCCGTCACGACGCGCACGTAGGCCGTGGGCAGTTCGACGGGAACGGGTCCCAGCGCGACGTACGCCTCGGACCGCAGATCGAGCACGAACGTCGGAGCGGACGCGCGCAGAGCCTCGGTGACCGCCGCCGCCCAGACGCGTCGCAGAGGAGGGACGCCGGGCAGGCTGATCCCCGCCGCGAGACGGTAGGCGGGGATGAGGTCGAGCGCCCCCACGGGTCCGAAAGGCGCGGAATGGATGCCGACGTGCCCACCCAGCCAGGAACGGGCGGCCTGGTCGAGGGTTTCGGCATCCAGCGCGTCGAAGAGGACGCCGGTGTAACGGTCGACAGCCGGCATGGTCGCGGCGGTGCGCAGCGCGGCGTTGTCGGCGATCTCGTGACGCCGCTTCGCGCCGAGTTTGAGGACGCGAGCGGCCTCGTCCTCGTCGGCGGACAGGGCGACGAGGGCGTCGATGACGGCTTCGCGCTGGGGACGGAGCGCGGGCAGCGCGAGCCCGTCCACATCGACAGGCGCACCCTCGCCCCCGGGACGTTTGGTCTCGGACGGGGGAAGCAGGACCAGCATGGAACCTCCGGTGAAACGACCGACGCGCGCCGCCCGAGTGATCGGGCGACGCGCGTCGGGATGAAGCGATGTCAGGAGACGAGGGCCGCGTTTCCGGCGACGATCGTGAGCTCGTCGTTCGCCATCGACAGGAAGCCGTCCTCGGCGTTGGCCAGGATCTTCGTGCCGTCGGCGCGGGTGATGCGCACCTCGCCCTGGGCGAGGATCGCGAGCACCGGCTCATGCCCCTGCATGAAGCCGATCTCACCCTCGACGGTCTTGGCCACGACGAGCGAGGCCTCTCCCGTCCACACCTCGGCGTCGGCCGACACCAGGCTCACGCGCAACGACATGTCAGCCGTTCTCCTTCTGGATCTGCGCCCACTTGGCCTCGACGTCGGAGATGCCACCGACGTTGAAGAACGCCTGCTCGGCGACGTGGTCGAAGTCACCCTTGACGATCGCGTCGAACGACTCGATGGTCTCCTTGATCGGGACCGTGGAGCCCTCGACGCCGGTGAACTTCTTGGCCATGTAGGTGTTCTGCGAGAGGAACTGCTGGATGCGACGTGCACGCGACACGACGATCTTGTCTTCCTCGGAGAGCTCGTCGACACCGAGGATGGCGATGATCTCCTGCAGTTCCTTGTTCTTCTGGAGGATCTGCTTCACGTTGGTGGCGACGCGGTAGTGGTCGGCACCGATGTAGCGCGGGTCGAGGATGCGGCTGGTCGACGTCAGCGGGTCGATGGCCGGGTACAGACCCTTCGAGGCGATCTCACGCGACAGCTCGGTGGTCGCGTCGAGGTGCGCGAACGTCGTCGCCGGAGCCGGGTCGGTGTAGTCGTCGGCGGGGACGTAGATGGCCTGCAGCGACGTGATCGAGTGACCACGCGTCGAAGTGATGCGCTCCTGGAGCACACCCATCTCGTCGGCGAGGTTCGGCTGGTAACCCACGGCGGAGGGCATGCGGCCCAGCAGCGTGGAGACCTCGGAACCGGCCTGCGTGAAGCGGAAGATGTTGTCGATGAACAGCAGCACGTCCTGCTTCTGCACGTCGCGGAAGTACTCCGCCATCGTCAGCGCCGACAGCGCGACGCGCAGTCGCGTCCCCGGCGGCTCGTCCATCTGGCCGAACACGAGGGCGGTCTTGTCGAAGACGCCCGCCTCTTCCATCTCGCCGATGAGGTCGTTGCCCTCACGGGTGCGCTCGCCGACACCGGCGAACACCGAGACGCCACCGTGGTCCTGCGCGACGCGCTGGATCATCTCCTGGATGAGGACGGTCTTGCCGACGCCGGCGCCACCGAACAGACCGATCTTTCCACCCTGCACGTAGGGAGTGAGGAGGTCGATCGACTTGATGCCGGTCTCGAACATCTCGGTCTTGGACTCGAGCTGGTCGAAGCTGGGCGCCTTGCGGTGGATGCCCCAGCGCTCGGTGACCTCGATGGTCTCGCCGGGAACGCCGTTGAGCACCTCTCCGGTGACGTCGAACACCTTGCCCTTGGTGACGTCGCCGACGGGCACCGAGATGGGGCCGCCGGTGTCGCGCACCTCCTGGCCGCGGACGATGCCGTCGGTGGGCTTGAGGGCGATGGCGCGGACGAGGTCGTCGCCGAGGTGCTGCGCGACCTCGAGGGTGATCTCGGTCGACTCGTCACCAATGGTGATCGTGGTCTTCAGCGCGTTGTAGATCTCGGGGATCGCGTCATGCGGGAACTCGATGTCGACGACCGGGCCGGTGACGCGCGCGACGCGTCCGACGACGGCCGCGTCGGTCTTCTCGGCGGTGAGGCTCATGGCTTCTTCTCTCCTTGGGAACTTACTTGCCGGATGACAGAGCATCGGCGCCGCCGACGATCTCGGCGATCTGCTGCGTGATCTCCGCCTGACGCGCGTTGTTGCGCAGACGGGTGTAGTCGGTGATGAGCTTGTCGGCGTTGTCGCTGGCCGACTTCATCGCCTTCTGGGTCGCGGCGTGCTTGGCGGCCGACGACTGCAGCAGGGCGTTGAAGATACGGCTCTGGACGTACGTCGGCAGGAGCGCGTCGAGAACCGTCTCGGCGTCCGGCTCGAACTCGTAGAGCGGGTAGACCTCGGACTGCGCCGGGGCCTCGTCGGCCTCGAGCACCTCGAGAGGGAGCAGACGCACCGATTCGGGCGACTGCGTCATCATGCTGACGAAGCGGTTGTACACGAGGTGGATCTCGTCGACGCCGCCCTCGTTCTCGCCACCGGCGCGGTAGGCCTGGATCACGGCATCCGAGATCTCTTCGGCCGTCGAGAACTGCGGGGTGTCGGTGTCGCCCACCCACTGCGCGACGCTCGGCATGCGGCGGAACTGGAAGTATCCGACGGCCTTGCGACCCACGAGGTAGTAGACGACCTCTTTGCCCTGCGAGCGCAGCAGTTCGGACAGCTCGAGACCCTCGCGGAGGATCTGCGAGTTGAACGCACCGGCCAGGCCGCGGTCGGAGGTGAAGATGACCACGGCCGAGCGACGGATGTTCTCGCGCTCGGTCGTCAGCGGGTGATCGACGGAGGAATGCGTGGCGACCGCCGAGACGGCGCTCGTGACGGCCCGCGCGAAGGGGGATGCCGCGCGCACACGCGCCATCGCCTTCTGGATGCGCGAGGCCGCGATGAGCTCCATCGCCTTGGTGATCTTCTTGGTCGTCTGAGCAGAACTGATCTTCTGCTTGTAGACCCGCAGTTGTGCGCCCATGATTTACGTCCTCAGGTCGCCGCTACTCAGCGACGGCCCTTGACGATCCGCTCCTGGTTGACGTCTTCGGCCTCGGCGGCATCGACCTTCTCGGCGCCGACGACGCTCTGGTCCTTGCCGGGCTGGAACTCCTGGGCGAACGCGTCGATCTTCTGCTCGAGCTCCGCGAGCGTGTCGTCGCCGAGCACGTTGGTCTCGCGAAGGGTGTCGAGCACGGTCGAGTTGCGACGCAGGTAGTCCAGCAGCTCGCGCTCGAAGCGCAGAACGTCCGAGACCTCGACGGTGTCGAGCTTGCCGTTGGTTCCGGCCCAGATCGAGACGACCTGCTCCTCGACGGGGTACGGCGAGTACTGCGGCTGCTTGAGCAGCTCGGTCAGACGCGCACCGCGGGCGAGCTGACGACGCGAGGCCGCGTCGAGGTCGCTCGCGAACATCGCGAAGGCCTCGAGCGAGCGGTACTGCGCGAGCTCCAGCTTCAGCGTTCCGGAGACCTTCTTGATCGACTTGACCTGGGCGTCACCACCGACTCGGGACACCGAGATACCCACGTCGACCGCGGGACGCTGGTTGGCGTTGAACAGGTCGGACTGGAGGAAGATCTGACCGTCGGTGATCGAGATGACGTTCGTGGGGATGTACGCCGAGACGTCGTTCGCCTTGGTCTCGATGATCGGCAGGCCGGTCATCGAGCCGGCACCCAGCTCGTCCGAGAGCTTGGCGCAACGCTCGAGCAGACGCGAGTGCAGGTAGAACACGTCGCCGGGGTACGCCTCGCGGCCCGGCGGGCGGCGCAGCAGGAGCGACACGGCACGGTAGGCCTCGGCCTGCTTGGACAGGTCGTCGAAGATGATCAGGACGTGCTTGCCGCCGTACATCCAGTGCTGGCCGATGGCCGAACCGGTGTAAGGGGCGAGGTACTTGAAGCCGGCCGGGTCCGAGGCCGGGGCGGCGACGATGGTGGTGTACTCCATCGCACCGGCGTCCTCGAGGGCGCCCTTCACCGAAGCGATGGTCGAGCCCTTCTGACCGATCGCGACGTAGATGCAGCGGACCTGCTTGTTGACGTCGCCGGACTCCCAGTTGGCCTTCTGGTTGATGATCGTGTCGATCGCGATGGCCGTCTTGCCGGTCTGGCGGTCGCCGATGATGAGCTGACGCTGGCCACGGCCGACGGGGATCATGGCGTCGATGGCCTTGATGCCGGTCTGCAGAGGCTCGTGCACGCTCTTGCGCTGCATGACGCCCGGGGCCTGGAGCTCGAGTGCACGACGACCCTCGGTCGCGATCTCGCCGAGACCGTCGATCGGGTTGCCGAGCGGGTCGACGACGCGACCCAGGTAACCGTCGCCGACACCCACCGAGAGGACCTCGCCGGTGCGGGTGACGCTCTGGCCCTCTTCGATGCCGGAGAACTCGCCGAGCACGACGACACCGACCTCGTTCTCGTCGAGGTTCTGCGCGAGCCCGAGCGTGCCGTCGGCGAAGCGGATGAGCTCGTTCGCCATGACGCCGGGAAGGCCCTCGACGTGGGCGATGCCGTCGGCCGCGTCGACGACGACGCCGACCTCGGTCGCCGCGGCGCCGGTGGGCTCGTAGGCGTTGACGAAGTCCTTCAGCGCGTCACGAATGACGCCGGGGCTGATAGAGAGATCTGCCATTGTCTTCCTTCGTTCGTGGGGCCCGGGGCCCCCAAGATCACGCCCGCTCGGGCGGAAAGTCTTCAGCCGGCGATCCGCTGGCGGAGGTCGGCGAGGCGTGCGGACACGCTCGCGTCGATGACGTCGTCCGCGACCTGCACGCGCAGTCCGCCGAGGACGGTCGGGTCGATCACGGTGTTCAGCGTGACCGACGATCCGTAACGTGCGCTGAGAGCGTTCTGCAGACGGGTCTGCTGATCGGCGCTCAGGGGGGCGGCGGCCGAGACGGTGGCGACGATGCGCGAGCGCTGGTCGGCGACGATGCGCTCGGCGCGACGCAGCAGGGCGCGCACGCGACGGCCGCGAGCCTGGCTGACGAGC
This sequence comes from Microbacterium sp. HMWF026, assembly GCF_003061325.1. Lineage (NCBI taxonomy): Bacteria > Bacillati > Actinomycetota > Actinomycetes > Micrococcales > Microbacteriaceae > Microbacterium > Microbacterium sp. HMWF026. The sequence goes on along the minus strand of NZ_QAJB01000137.1, from coordinate 2,799 downwards.
GACGACACGATCAGCGTCGTACCCGCGCTCGCGCGCCCGCCGAGGAGCGACGACACGAGGTCGCCCTTGGCCGCGGAGCCACCCATGCGACCGCCGAGGGCGAGCTCGAGCTCACCGTTGGAGGCGACGGTGCGCGAGAACGAGAAGAGCTCCGCCTCGATGTCGGCCGGCTCGGCGACCGAGGTCGCCTGGATGGCCAGCTCTTCGAGGCCCTCGACGAACTCGGCGGCGCTCGACCAGCGCTGCTGCGCGGCGCTGGTGAGGATCGCCACGGTCGCGGGGCGGTACGACGAGCCGAAGACCGCCGAGACCAGGCCCGCCCGCGCGTCCGCCGGGACCGACGAGTCGGACAGCGCGCCGCTCAGCTGAGCGGAGCCGCTGACGGCGCCGACGGCCGCGAACAGCTCGCGCGCGACGTCGAGGTCGACGTCGGGCGTGGCGGCCAGGGCCTGAGCGGTCGCGGTCCGCGCCTGAGTGGTCGCGCTGCCCATTACTTGGCCGCCTTCTCGGATGCCTCGAGGTCGGCGAGGAAGCGGTCGACCACGGCGTTGGCACGCGCGTCGTCCGACAGCGTCTCTCCGATGACGTTGCCCGCGAGGTCGACCGCGAGGGTTCCGACCTCGGAGCGCAGCTGCACGAGCGCGGTCTGGCGCTCGGCCTCGATCTGCGAGTGAGCGGCGGCGGTGATGCGTGCCGCGTCGGCGGCAGCGGTCTCGCGTGCCTCAGCGACGATCTTGCGGCCGTCCTGGGTGGCGTTCTCGCGGATCTCACCGGCTTCGCGGCGCGCCTCGGCGAGCTGTGCCGTGTACTGCTCGAGGGCGGCTTCGGCCTGTCGCTGGGCCTCGTCGGCCTTGGCGATGTTTCCCTCGATGGCAGCACTGCGCTCGTCGAGCAGCTTCGCCATGCGCGGCAGCGCGACGCGCCAGACCACGACGACGATGATGATGAAGCACACCAGCGACCAGACGATGTCGTACACCGCCGGAAGCAGCGGGTTCTCCGCCGCCTCTCCGCTGGGTTCCGCGGCGAGAGTGACAAGAGCGTTCAGCATCCTGTCTCCTTACAGTGAGTCGAGAGCGGCCGGATCAGGTGAAGATGAAGCCGGTCGCGATACCGATGAAGGCGAGCGCCTCGGTGAAGGCGATACCGATGAACATCAGGACCTGCAGGCGGCCCGCGAGCTCGGGCTGACGGGCGACGCCCTCGATCGTCTTGCCGACGACGATACCCACGCCGATGGCGGGGCCGATGGCCGCGAGGCCGTAGCCGATCGTGGCGACGTTACCGGTGACCTGGGCGAGAACCGTAGTTGCGTCCACGGGTTTTTTCCTTTCGTTGGGTGGCTCGGCGTGCGCCGGGCCGCTCAGTGCTCTTCTGCGACCGCGAGCTGGATGTAGACCGCGGTGAGGATCGCGAAGACGTACGCCTGGAGGAAGGCGACGAAGATTTCGAACAGGGTGAAGGCGAGGCCGAAGGCGAGCGAACCGGCGCCGAGCGCGATCCATCCGCCGCTCAGACCGAAGACGAAGAACTGGGTGGCCGAGAAGAACAGCACCAGCATGAGGTGGCCGACCACCATGTTCATCAGCAGTCGCAGCGTCAGGGTGACGGGGCGGATGATGAAGGTCGAGAGGAACTCGAGCGGCACGATGATGATGTACAGCGGCCACGGCACGCCCGAGGGCAGCAGCGCGTTCTTGAAGAAGCCGCCGGGGCTCTTCTTGATACCGGCGTAGATGAAGGTCACGTAGGCGACGATCGCGAGCAGCATCGGGACCGCGATCACGCTGGTGCCGGCGATGTTCAGACCCGGGATGACGCCCGTGATGTTCATGAACAGCACCATGAAGAAGATCGTGGTGAGGATCGGCAGGAAGCGCTTGCCGTCCTTGCGGCCCAGGATGTCCTCGGCGATGTTGACGCGGACGAAGTCCAGGCCCATCTCGACGATGCTCTGGAACCGGCCGGGGACGACCTTCATGCGACGCGTACCGACGACCAGGAAGATCACGAGGACGGCGGTCGCGAGGAACTGGACCAGGTTGATGCGCGTGATCTCGAAGGGCGCACCGAAGATGTACAGCCCTGGGAAGGTGATGACCGCGTCGGGGAAGAACTCGGAGATGGAGGGCGGGTGGAACTCCGCACCCGCAGACGCGAAGTTCGTGATCAGGGTCGCAGCTTGAGTAGTCAGCGCTGGCTCCAGCTTCGGGGCATCGGTGTGAACCGTTGCGACGATGGTCGGTGATAGTACCCGAAGTGCGAACCTGGAGAAGATTTCCCATCGCGGGCGGGTACTTATGCCACCCTATCAAACTCCCGGCGGATCCATGAGTCCGCGGGGGCGATCGTCTCGGCGCCGGACTGACGTGCGCGGCGACGCGAGCGGGTGGGCTATGGGCCGCTCAGGCGCGTCGGTCTCCGGCGTCGGGGTCGGTGGGAAGCGTGACGTCGCTGGCGCTGGGGATCCGCATGCGCAGCAGCACCACCACGTCGACGGCGAGCGATGCGATGACGCTGACGACGAGCGCCACGTAGAACACCACCGGATCGACCCAGTCCTGGCCGCGCAGCACGACGATCGCGACGATGAACAGGATGAGCTTGAGCAGCCACCCGCCCAGGACGATGCCGAAGAAGATGGGCACGTAGAGGGGGTCGCCGAACCAGCGGTTGGCCACGAGGATGCTCGTCGCGGTCACGGCAAGGAAGATCGCACTCACGGCCACCCCCGCGAGGGCGCTGCCGAGACCCCCCGCTCCCCCGACGGCGAAGCCGACGATGGCACCGGCGATCAGG
>NZ_QAJB01000136.1:0-4139 GCF_003061325.1 Microbacterium sp. HMWF026 | reverse complement strand
GGCGGGGGCGGCCGAAGCCGCCCCCGCCGGGGTGTGCGCGAGGGTCACGAGCGGCTCCGGGCCGCCGCCTCCGCTTCCGCCTGAGCGCGGAAGGCGTTGAGCGCCTGGGTGTCGACCGGCGTGGGACCGGTTCCGGCCTCGAGCGACGCCTGCTCCTTGGCATCCGCCGACGGAGTGGCCGAGTGGTCGTGACCGGTCAGGAGCGACTCGTCGAAGGGGATCTGGCCCGCCAGCACCTGACGGACGCGCTCGCCGTCGTACTGCTTGGTCCAGACACCGATCAGCATGGTCGCGACGGCGTTGCCGGTGAAGTTGGTCACGGCGCGGGCCTCGGACATGAAGCGGTCGATGCCGACGATGACGCCGACGCCGTTGACCAGGTCGGGACGGTAGGCCGACAGACCGCCCGCGAGGGTGGCGAGTCCGGCGCCGGTGACGCCCGCGGCACCCTTGGAGGCGATGATCATGAAGATCATCAGGCCGATCTGCTCGGGGATCGACATGGGCGTGCCCATCGCGGAGGCGATGAACAGCGACGCCATCGTCAGGTAGATGGCCGTGCCGTCGAGGTTGAACGAGTAGCCGGTCGGGACGGTGATGCCGACGACGGGCTTGGACACGCCCAGGTGCTCCATCTTGGCGATCAGGCGGGGCAGCGCGGCCTCGGAGGACGAGGTGCCGACGATGAGCAGGTACTCACGGCCGAGGTACTTCATCAGGGTGAAGATGTTGACGCGGGTCACGGCGTACAACAGCACGCCCAGCACCAGGGTGATGAAGAGGAAGCACGTGAGGTAGAACGCACCCATCAGGATGCCGAGGCTGATCACGGCCTGGAAGCCGGTCTTGCCGACGACCGCGGCGATCGCACCGAACGCCCCGATCGGGGCGAGCCACAGGATCATGCCGAGGATGCGGAAGACGAGCGCCTGGAAGTTGCGGATTCCCTCGACCATGCGCGCACCGCGCTCGCCCATGCTCTGCAGGGCGAAGCCGACGAGCAGGGCGATGAAGAGAACCTGCAGGATGCTGCCGCCGGTGAAGGCCGAGAAGAACGTGGTCGGGATGATGCCGAGGATGAACTCCTGCGTGGTGGTGGCCTCGGGAACGGCGTCGTACTGCGCACCGGCGATGTTCAGGCCCTCGCCGGGGTGGATGATGTTGCCGACGATCAGGCCGATGATCAGCGCGAACGACGACATGACGAGGAAGTAGATCATCGCCAGGCCACCGATCTTGCCGACCGTCGACGCCTTGGCGATCGAGCCGATGCCCACGACGATCGTGCAGAAGATGACCGGGGCGATCATCATCTTGATGAGGCTGACGAAGCCCTTGCCGAGCGGCTCGAGGGTCGTGGCGAAGGCCGGGGCGACGAGGCCCACGACGATGCCGCCGACGACGGCGATGATGACGGCGATGTAGAGCCAATGGTTGCGGTCGATCTTCTTACGCGGTCGACCGTCGCGAGTGGTGCGGAGTGAGAGAGCCATCAGCGCCTATCCCTTTCCTAACGTCTTCGTTGTCCGGCGGAGGCGCCGGGTGGATGTCACGACTGTGGTCGACGGCGAGCGCGGTGACGATTTGTGGTCGTATTGTTCACGGCAGGCGCGACGAAGGGCGGTGAGCATGCGGCTGAGTGTGGGCGGACGACTGGCGCTGGTATCGCTCGGCGTCGTCATCCTGGTCGCGGGCGTTCTCGCGGCCCTGCTGTCCGTGCAGCTGAGCGATTCGGGTCAGCGCGAGGCCGAGAAGGTCACGCGATCGGTGGCCGAGACCATCGCGCACGAACCCGATGTCGCGCAGCTCGCCGCCGTCGGCGACTCCGACACCCTGCAGCCCATGGTCGAGCAGATCCTCGCCGAGGCCGACGTGTCGTTCGTCACGATCATGACGCCCGACGGCATCCGCCTGACCCACCGCAACCGCTCCGAGATCGGCGACCCGTACCTGGGGTCGCGCGACGAGGCCCTCGCGGGGCGCACGTTCACCGAGGTGTACGAGGGGACCCTGGGACCGTCGGTGCGCACGATCGCGCCGATCCGTCAGGACGGCTCCGAAGAGGGCCCCATCGTCGCGCTCGTGTCGGTAGGCGTGACCCTGGGCGCCGTGCAGCAGGACATCGCCGCTCGCGCACCGCTCATCGTCCTGGCATCCGCCGCGATCGTGGGCATGGGCGTGCTGGGCGCCCTCTACGTCCGCCGCAGCGCGCGACGCGTCACCGGGTCGTACACGCCCACCGAGCTGTCGCGTCTCGTCGAGAGCTACGAGACGGTCCTGCACTCGCTGCGCGAGGGGCTGGTCGTCACCGACCGATCGGGGCGCATCGTGCTGTACAACGACGAGGCCGCCGACCTGCTGGGCCTTCCGCCGGCGACGAGCGGTCAGGTCTCGCTGGACCCGCGGGCGGTCGACATGGATGCCGGTCTCGCCGAGGCCATCGCGACCGGGCGGCGCATGGTCGAGGAGACCGTCGTCACCGGCGATCGCGTGCTGCTGGTCAACCAGGAGGAGGCGCGCGATCTCAACGGCCGACGTGCTCCCCAGCGCGGGCGGGTGATGACCCTGCGCGACCGCTCCGAGCTGCAGGCGCTCCTGGGTGAACTGGAGGGCGTCCGCACGCTGAGCGACACCCTGCGCTCGCAGACGCACGAGCACGGCAACCGGCTGCACGCCCTGCTGGCGCTGCTCGAACTCGGCCGCACGGACGAGGCGCGGCGCTTGATCGTGGCATCCACCGGAGAGAGACAGGAGCTCGCCGACCGCCTGGTCTCGGACGACGACGCCACCGTCGTGGCGCTGCTGCTCGGCAAACTCGACGACGCCGCCGAGCGCGGCGTGCGCCTCGACATTGACGTCGCCGAACCCACCCCGGCGCTCCCCCTCGCCGCGGCCGAGGCGGTGACCGTCGTCGGCAACCTCGTCGACAACGCCCTGGATGCCGCAGCCGTCGGCGCCGAACCCCGCTGGGTCCGCGCGACACTGCGCGACGGCGGCGACGACGTCGTCATCGAGATCTCGGACAGCGGCCCCGGTTTCGACCCGGCCCTGGTCGACCCCTTCGCTTTCGGCGCGTCGACCAAGACCGCGCACGCGCCCGGCGGGCGGGGCGTGGGCCTGACGCTCGTGCGCGACATCGTCGCCACGCGCGGGGGGACGCTGCAGGTCACGGACGCGCCCACCACCGTGCGCGTCTTCCTCCCCGCCGTCGCACCGGCGGTCGGCCCGTGATCCGGGTGCTGGTGGTCGACGACGACGCCCTCGCCCTCGAACTGCACACGGCCTACGTCGAACGGGTGCCGGGGTTCGAGGTCGCCGGGCAGGCGTCGGGCGCGCGCGCCGCACTGACGGCGATCACCGACCCCGGGCGGCGCATCGACCTGGTGCTGCTCGACATGACCATGCCCGACGGCGGGGGCCTCGACGTCGCGCGACGCGTGCGGGCGATGGGATCGAGGGTCGACATCATCGCGGTCACGGCGGTGCGGGATGCCGCGACCGTCCGCGCCGCGGTGTCGACCGGTGTCGTGCAGTACCTGATCAAACCGTTCGCGTTCGCGGCGTTCCGCGAGCGGCTCGAGGCGTACCGGACGTACGTCGAGGGACTGGACCGCGCCGCGGGCGACGCGACCCAGTCCGAAGTGGACGCTCTGCTCGGATCACTGCGCACGGTCGCGGCCCCGGCGATGCCGAAGGGGTTGAGCGACGAGACGCTGCAGGCGGTCGCCGAGCGGGTCCGCACCGGCGCGGGGGCGGTGTCGTCGACCGAGGTCGGCGAGAGCGAGGGCATGTCGCGCGTCACCGCACGGCGGTACCTCGAACACCTCGCCGACGTCGGCCGCGTCCGCCGCGTCCCGCGCTACGGCGGTCAGGGACGCCCCGAGATCACCTACGCCTGGGTGCGCTGATCCTCGCTCCCGCTCCCAGAAGCGCCGCCCCAGGCCGCTCCCCCCGTTCACTCGAGTGTCCAAGAAACGCCGGCCGGCGCTCCCCGCCTACGGCGTGTCCTGGGCACTCAACGAAGGCGGGCGCCGGCGGGCACCGCCCGACGCTCCCGCCTCACGAGAGTCGCCCTCGCGGGCGTGAGTGTCCACGAAACGCCGACGGGCACTCCCGGGCGACGGCGTGTCCTGGACACT
>NZ_QAJB01000135.1:0-13323 GCF_003061325.1 Microbacterium sp. HMWF026 | reverse complement strand
GTGCCATTCACTCCCTCCGCGGCGCCCCCACGCCGCACGCCCCTGTGGGCGCTGACCGTTCCGGTCGTCGCCGCCCTGGTGGCCGCACCGCTCACCGCGCCGCTCGTGGCCGGTGCCGCCGAGACCGACCCGCAGCTCGTGCTCTCGTACCCCCTGGACGAGACCAGTGGAACGGTCGCGCACGATACGTCCGGCCACGACAAGAACGCGACGCTCGTCGGCGGCCCCACCCTCGCGGGCGCGGACGGCGTGCGCCTCGATGGCGTCGACGATTACGTCAAGCTCCCCGACGATGTTCTCCAGGGGCTCACCTCGGTCACCGTCAGCGCCGACGTCATCGTGCGCGCGGAGCAGGCCGGCAACTACTTCCTGTGGGGTCTCGGCAACACGACCGACAACGTCGGCGACGGGTACCTGTTCTCGACGGGGAACCCGGCTCGTGCCGGTATCGCGCTGGGCAACTGGACCACCGAGCAGGAGACGCGCAGCGGAGCCGATCTCGAACGCGGCGTGTGGAAGACCGTCACCTACACCCTGGATGCCCCGACGCAGACGGCACGCCTGTACGTGGACGGTCAGCAGGTCGCCGAGAACCGCGCCGTCACGTCGACGCCCGGAGCGATCGGCGGGGGCAAGACGACGAGCAACTACCTCGGTCGCTCGAACTACGGTCTCGACAACCTTCTGGCCGGGAGCATCCGCGACTTCCGCCTCTACGACGGTGCCCTGAGCGCCACGCAGGTACAGGGTCTGGTGAAGACCCCCGAGGACGGTGCCGCGGTCGCGAGCGCCCTCTCGGCCCTCACCGTCACGAACATCGACGACGTACGCGGCAACCTCACGCTGCCGAAGAGCTCCCAGGGGCTGCCCGTCACGTGGACCTCGGCGAACGGCGACGTGATCGCGGCCGACGGTACCGTGACGCGGCCCGACGCCGACACGACGGTCGAGCTGACGGCATCCGTCACCAAGAACGCGACCACGCAGAAGCGCACGTTCTCTGCCGCGGTACGCAAGGCCGCCGACATCGGCCCGTTCGAGGGGTACACCTTCGCCTACTTCACCGGGAACTCCGTCGCGGGCGAGAACATCTACTTCGCGGCGAGCAACGGCAACAACGCCCTGTCGTGGACGGAGCTCAACGGCGGACAGCCCAAGCTCACGTCGACGTTCGGCGAAAGGGGCCTGCGCGACCCGTTCCTCATCCGCTCTCCCGAGGGCGACACGTTCTACCTGATCGCCACCGACCTCTCGATCGGTCGCAACGGCGACTGGGGTCGCGCGCAGCGTCAGGGCTCGAAGTACCTCGAGGTCTGGGAGTCCCACGACCTCGTCACCTGGAGCGCGCAGCGCCACGTGAAGGTCTCGCCGGACACGGCCGGGAACACCTGGGCGCCCGAGGCGTACTACGACGAGACGCTCGGCGAGTACGTCGTGTTCTGGGCCTCGCAGCTCTACCCCGAGAACGACCCGAACCACACCACGAACAGCTACAACCGCATGCTGTACGCGACCACGCGCGACTTCGTGACGTTCAGCGACACGAAGATCTGGCAGGACGGGATGTCGCGCATCGACTCCACCGTCATCAAGGCCGACGGCGTCTACCAGCGCTTCACCAAGGACGAGGGCGCCGGCACCACCGGGTGCAGCGACATCATCCAGGAGAGCTCACCCGTGCTCACGGCGCCGCTGGACCAGTGGAAGAGCGTCACCTCCTGCATCGGTCGCAACGCCGGTACGGGAGCGGTCGAGGGTCCCAGCATCTTCAAGGCCAACCCGGGCGACGTCAACGGCGACAAGTACTACCTCTTCGTCGACGAGTACGGCGGACGCGGATACATCCCGCTGGCCACCACCGACATCGCCAACCCGAACTGGCAGGTGCCGGCCACCTACCGTCTGCCCGCCAGCCCGCGCCACGGAACGGTCATGCCGGTGACGGCAGCCGAGCTCGCCGCGCTGCGCGCCAACCTGCCGCAGCCGCTGCAGGCCAACGCGAACGGGGAGATCCTGCACTACGACTTCACCGATGCGCCCGGCGCGGTTCTCCGCGACCGCTCGGGAGCGGGACGTGACGCGCAGGTGCAGGGCGGAGCGACGTTCGCCGGTGGCGCGCTGACCTTCGACGGGACCAACGACTACGTCGATCTGCCGGACAACGTCCTGGTGGGCATGAACGACTTCACCGTCGAGACCGAGCTGCGCATCGACCCCGCCCAGCGGAACCCCTACTTCCTCTACGGGTTCGGCAACACCGGGGGCAACGGCGAGGGCAACGGCTACCTGTTCTCGACGGGTGACGGTCAGTACCGGGGCGCCCTGACCACGGGCAACTGGACGGGCGAGCAGAACGCCACGGCCGGAGCGGCTCTGCCGCGCGGCCAGTGGGTCCACCTCACCTACACCCTGCAGGGCAGCACGGCCCGCCTGTACCTCGACGGCCAGCAGGTCGCCGAGAACACCAACGTGACTGTGCGTCCCGGCGACATCGGCGGGGGTTCGACCCTGGCGAACTACCTGGGCAAGTCGGTGTACAACGCCGACAACCTCTTCCGCGGTCAGATGCGCGACTTCGCGCTCTACAACCGCGCGCTGAGCCCGCAGGAAGTCGTCGAGCAGTCGGGGAACCCCGAGATCCTGGGCAACATCAGTCTGCAGGACCCCACGGCGCTCAAGGTCGCTCCCCTTGTCGACACCGCGAACCGCACCGTGACGTTCCCCGTCAAGCCGGGTACCGACCTGACGACGCTGCGTCCGACGTTCGCAACGGCCACGGGCACGACGGCCACCCCGGCATCCGGCACCGTCCGCAACCTGAGCACGCCCATGACGGTCACGCTCAAGACGGACGGCAAGGCGGACGTGGTGTGGACGCTCAAGGCGATCGAGATGAAGAGCCCGGTGCTGCCGGGGCTGTACGCCGACCCGAACATCGCGGTGTTCGGTGACACGTACTACATCTACGCCACGACCGACGGCACCCCGGGCTGGGGTGGCAACACCTTCTACGTCTGGAAGTCGAAGAACCTCGTCGACTGGACGCGTTCGGACAAGCCGTTCCTCACCCTGGACGGCGCCAACGGCAACGTTCCGTGGGCGACCGGCAACGCGTGGGCGCCGACCATCACCGAGAAGGGCGGGAAGTACTACTTCTACTTCAGCGGTCACGAGCCGAACGCGAATCGCAAGATGATCGGTGTTGCTGTGGCCGACAGCCCCGAGGGGCCGTTCACCGCGGAAGCGCAGCCGATGATCACCAACGGCGAGAGCGTCAACAGCGGTCAGGCGATCGACCCGGCGGCCTTCAAGGACCCCCAGACGGGCAAGTACTACCTGTTCTGGGGCAACGGCAGCCCCGTCTACGGTGAGCTCGCGGACGACATGAAGAGCATCAAGGCGGGCACGATCAAGCGGATCGATGGTCTGCCCGACTTCCGCGAGGGGCTCTTCATGAACTACCGCGACGGTCTGTACCACCTGACGTACTCGATCGACGACACCGGTTCGCCCGACTACCGCGTCGGATACGCCACGTCCACGAGCGTCAACGGACCGTGGACCTTCCACGGCCTGCTCCTGCAGAAGGACCCGTCGCAGGGCATCCTCGGCACGGCGCACAGCTCGATCATCAACGTGCCCGGCACGGACGAGTGGTACATCGCCTACCACCGCTTCGCGATCCCCGGTGGCAACGGCACCAACCGCGAGACGACGATCGACCGCGTCACCATCGGCGCCGACGGACTGTTCCAGCCCGTGACGCCGACGCTGACGAGTGTCGCCCCGCGCGAGGTGCCCGCGACGCCCCAGCCGACGGCGAGCCCGACGGCCAGCCCGACCGCGAGCCCGACGGCGAGCCCGACCGCGAGCCCGACGGCGAGCCCGACCGCGAGCCCGACGGCCAGCCCGACGGCCAGCCCGACGGCCAGCCCGACCGCGAGCCCGACGGCGAGCCCGACCGCGAGCCCGACGGCCAGCCCGACGGTGAACCCGACCGCGTCGGCCTCGCCCTCGGCCGCGTCGACGGGCCCGGTCGTCACGGCCTCGACCTCGACGGTCGAGCGCGGTGGGACGGTCATCGTCACCGTCACCGGTCTGCAGGCCGGCGAGCAGATCCGGGCGGAGCTGCGAAGCGACCCGATCCGCATCGCGGGGATTCCGGCCGCCGACGCCAACGGACGCGTGACGTTCTCGGTGCAGATCCCGGGCAACCTGCCCGCGGGTGCGCACTCGATCGTCGTGTTCCGAGCCGACGGCACCGAGCTCCCGCACCTCGGGATCACGGTCGTCGCCAAGGGCCAGCTGGCCGCCACCGGCGCGCAGGCACCGCTGGGTGCCGGCCTGCTCGCGGCGTCGCTGCTGGTCGCCGGCGGAGCCCTGTGGGCGATGCGTCGCCCGCGTCGCACCGCGGCGTGATCCGCTGACATCGATGCCGGCGTCGCACCCTCCACGGGGGTGCGACGCCGGCGCTGTCATTTCGGGTGAATGAGTGGGTGAACTGACGCAACGTGTCCGACCGCACGCGAGAGGTCAACCCGAGCGGAGTGCCGTGCATCGCGCGCTTCACCCGTGATGTCTCGCCGGCGCGGGAGAGCCGGGTCTGTCGAGATGGTGGGACGATGCGGGGTCGCCGGTGTGTTCCCGGCGGTCTCGACGGCGGAGGAGACCCGCGTGACCTTCCCATCCCACGCCCGCGTCGGCGCTCTCATGCTCGGATCGCTCTTCGCCGCCGTCGTCGCCGTCGTCGCCGTCGCCGTCGGTCCGATCTCGACGGCCTCGGCGATATCCGCAGAGCAGACGGTCGTCTACGCCGAAGACCCGTCCGTCATCGCCAATCCCGCCCGCGGCTGGTACCACCACACCGAGACGCATTCCTACCCCGACGGGACGGGATGGACGCCCCTCGATCCGGCCGAGCTGACCAGGCTGCGCGCCGAGGGCGTCACGCAGGTCCTGCGGGTGGTGTACCTCGAGCGTTACGTCGATGCCGATCTCGACCCCGCCGTGCTCGCCGCGCTCGACGCCGATCTCGCCACCGCGCGCGCGGCGGGCGTCTCGGTCATCCTGCGTTTCGCCTATGCGCAGGGCGGTGCCATGCCCCCCGCTCCGCCCTACGGCGACGCACCCGTGGAGCGCGTGCTCGCGCACATCGCTCAGCTCACCCCGGTTCTGCGCGCTGACGCCGACGTCATCGCCGCGGTGCAGCAGGGCTTCATCGGGCTCTGGGGCGAGGGGTATTACACCGACTACTTCGTCGCCGATCCCGCCGACCCGTCGGTGGTGACCGACGCCGACTGGGCTGACCGTTCGCGCGTGCTCGAGGCTCTTCTGGCGGCTCTGCCCGCGGACCGGGGCGTGCAGGTGCGCACGATGCAGACGAAGCAGAAGGCCCTCGGCCGGCCCAGCGGCCTGGCGGGCGCCCTGAGCGAGGTCGAGGCCTTCGGCGGTTCGGACGCAGCGCGCATCGGCCACCACAACGACTGCTTCCTGGCATCCCCCGACGACTTCGGCACCTTCGTCTCGGACCCGCTCTCACTCGACCAGGACTATCTGGCGCAAGAGACGCGGTTCGTCCCGATGGGCGGTGAGACGTGCGCCGTCAACGCACCGCGCTCCGAATGGCCGTCGGCTGCGGCCGAGCTGCAGAGGTACCACTACAGCTTCTTGAACGAGGACTTCGATCGCGACGTGCTCGACTCCTGGGGGCGACAGAACCTCGCCGAGGTGTCGCGCCGGCTGGGGTACCGCTTCGTGCTCGAGAGCTCGCGCGTGGTCGACGGCGCGGCGGCGTCGGTCTCGATCACGCTGCGCAACGACGGGTGGGCTGCGCCCTACACCCCTCGGCCCGTCCAGATCGTGCTCACGGGAGCTGCGGGAGACATCACGGTACCGGTGAACGCGGACGCGCGCGCGTGGGCGCCGGGAACCGAGGTCACGCTCGAGGTGCCCCTCGGCGCGGCGCCCGCGGGCGAGTACCGCGTGGCGCTCGCCCTGCCCGCTCCCGAGCCGTCGATCGCAGCCGATCCGCGATACGCGATCCGCGCGGCCAATCTCGGAACCTGGGATGCCGCGACCGGCCGCAACGATCTGGGCCAGGTCGTGAGGGTCGGCGGCATCACCCCTTCGTCCGCGGCGAGTCCGGCGACCGTTCCCGCGGCCTCGGCGACCCCCGCGGGGCGCCCCGGGCCGAGCGTCGACCGCCTGCCCGAGACCGGGGCCGCGTCCTCGTCGACGATGGCGGCCGCGCTCGGGGGACTCCTGCTCGCAGCCGGCGCCGCGCTCGGGGCGATCACGCGCGGGCGGCGGCACCGTACGCCGTCGTAGCGCAGACGCCGACGAGAACGGGGGCCCGGATGCCGTGGCATCCGGACCCCCGTCCTTCGTCGCTTCCGACTCAGCCGAGCAGCGGCACCGCCCCCACGAGCACGCCGACAGCCAGCATGACCAGCGACACGACCGTCGCGCGCCACAGGACCTTCTTGTGGTGGTCGCCGAGGTTGACCCCGGCGAGCGACACGAGAAGCAGGATCGCCGGCACCAGCGGACTCTGCAAGTGAACCGGCTGACCGGTGATCGAGGCGCGGGCCATCTCGACCGGTGCGATGCCGTAGTTCGCCGCGCTCTCGGCCAGCACCGGGAGGATGCCGAAGTAGAACGCGTCGTTCGACATGAAGAACGTGAACGGGATGGACAGGACACCCGTGATGACCGCGAGGAAGGGACCCATCGACGAGGGGATCACCTGCGTGATCCAGTCGGCCATCGCGGTGACCATACCCGTGCCGTTGAGCACGCCGACCAGAACGCCGGCGGCGAGCACCATCGACACCACGCCCACGATGCTCGGAGCGTGCGCCACGATCTCATCGGCCTGCGAGCGCAGCTTGGGGAAGTTCACGATGAGGGCGAGGGCGGCCCCGACCATGAACACGAACGCCAGCGGGAACAGGTCCATGACCAGCAGCACCATGACCGCGACGGTCAGGGCGAGGTTGAACCAGATGAGCTTGGGGCGCAGCGTTGCCCGGTTGGGGTCGAGCATGGTGTCGGCCATCGCCGTGTCGGCGGCCTCGACCAGCTGCGGGGCGGCGACGGCGCCCTGGCCGCCGCGCACCGTGACCACGTTGCCGGTGCGCAGCGACGCGAGGGCACCGGGCTTGTGCTCTGCGCCGCGGAAGATCTTGGGGGCGCCCAGGCGTCCGAAGCCGCTGGGGCCGTCGATCTTGGCGGTGTCGATCGAACCGGCGAGACGCTTGCGCTCGGACAGGCCGAGGAACCACGCGAAGGCGAGCGCGACGACCAGGCCGGCCAGCAGCGAGGGGATCATCGGCACGAAGACGTCGGTGGGCTGCAGGCCCAGGGCGGTCGCGGCGCGAACGGTCGGTCCGCCCCACGGGACGATGTTGAGCGTGCCGTTCATCAGACCCGCGACGCAGGTCAGCACCACCGGGCTCATGCCCAGGCGCAGGTACAGCGGCAGCATCGCCGAGGTGGTGATGATGAAGGTCGTGGATCCGTCGCCGTCGAGCGACACGGCTCCCGCGAGGATCGCCGTACCGAGCACGATCTTGGCCGGGTCGTCGCCCAGGAAGCGCGTGATCACACGGATGAGCGGATCGAAGAGTCCGACGTCGATCATGATGCCGAAGTACATGATGGCGAACAGCAGCAGAGCGGCCGTGGGGGCCATCTTGCCGATCGCGTCGATCACCATGTCGCCCAGGCCGAAGCCGGCGCCGGCGATGAGGCCGAAGATCGTCGGCACGACGATCAGAGCGACCATGGGGGTCATGCGGCGGGTCATGATCAGCGCCATGAACGACAGGACCATGAGGAAGCCGAGGGCGACGAGCACGCCGTCGGCGGGCGTATAGGCCACCGCGTACTCGACCGCTTCGGCCGAGAGGATCAAGGGGGTCATCGCGACTCCTTCGTCGGGGATGCCGGCACGGGACGCGCCGTCGATGCGGTGACACTACGCAGGCCGGGATGGACCGCGCGCGCTTGCTCGCATTGAGGGGTGTTGTGCGCGTACCGTGTGTTCTGCGCATTTCGCGCACGCGTTCGCGGGCTCCGCCCCGCACGTCGACGATGCCGAGCCCCGGAGGTGCGCGTGCGTTTCGCCACGAGGATGCTCGTCGTCCAGGTCGCCACGCAGCTCGTGGTCGTCGCCGTGTGCACGGCGGTCTTCGCCTGGCTGGGGGTGCAGCAGCTGAAAGCCGAGGCCGATTCGTCGGCGCTGAACATCGCCCGCTCCGTCGCCGAGGCCCCCGACGTCCGCCAGCTCGTGACCGCGTACTCCGCCGATCCGGGTACCCCCGCGGCCTCCGACCTGCGCGGGGGAGCGCTGCAGCAGTACGCCGCCGACGTGACCAACCGCACGCAGGGTCTGTTCGTGGTGATCACCGACGACCACGGCATCCGTCTCGCCCACCCCGATCCGGACCGCCTCGGGCAGGTCGTGAGCACGAGCTTCGCCGACGCGTTGGCCGGTCGCGAGGTCGTCACGTGGGAGACCGGCACGCTGGGGGAGTCGGCGCGCGCCAAGGTGCCGATCCACCCGCCGGACGGGGGCGCGCCGGTGGGCGAGGTGAGCGTCGGTTTCGAGCGGGCGAGCGTCTTCGACGACCTCCCCGCGCTCGTCGGCGGCATCACGGTCGCCGTCGCGCTCGCCGTGGCGATCGGCGCGGTCGTCGCCCTGCTGATGCGTCGCCGCCTCGAGCGCCTGACCCTGGGGGTGCAGCCCGAAGAGCTCGTCGCCCTCGTGCAGACGCAGACCGCCGTGCTCGAGGGGGCCGACGAGGGCGTTCTCGCGTGCGACGACGCCGGGATCGTGCGCGTGTGCACCACCGCGGCAGAGCGTTTGCTGGGGATCACGGATGCCGTGGGCCGCCCGGTCGATGCGTTGGGCTTGCCCCCGGCGGTCACCGTCGCCCTCTCACGGGTAGGCGCCTCCGGGGGCCTGCCCCTGGGCGACCGGGTCGTCTTCGTCGACGTGCGCCCGGTCCGCCGCGGCGCGCGAACCCTGGGTCGGGTGGCCGTGCTGCGCGACCGCACCGACGTCATGGCGCTGTCGGGGCGCCTCGACAGCGTGCGCGCGATGGGCGACGCGCTGCGCGTGCAGCGGCACGAAAACGCCAACCGTCTGCACGCCGCCGTGGGGCTGCTCGACGCCGGACGCGTCGACGAGGCGCGCGCCTTCCTCGCCGATCTGGTGGACCGCGGGTCCGTCGATTGGGCCGTGCCCGGCATCGAGCTCGTCGACGACGCGATGCTGCAGTCGTTCCTGGGGGCCAAGGCACTGTCGGCCCGCGAGCGCGGGGTGGTCCTGCGCATCGCCGACGACACGTTCTCGCGCACCCCGATCGACGAGGTCGAGGACGTCGTCGCCGTGCTCGGAAACCTGATCGACAACGCGGTCACCGCCGCGGCATCAGCGCCGCCACCCCGCGCCGTGGAGGTCAGCGTGCTCGACGATGCCGACGCGGTCGTCGTGACCGTGTCCGACTCGGGCGGGGGCATCGCCGACGTCGATGCGATCTTCGCGCCGCGAGAGCGCGGCGACGACGTCGACGCCGTGCACGGCCTGGGTATCGGCCTGCCGCTCTCGCGGGAGTTCGCGCGACGCCGCGGCGGCGAGGTGTGGGTCGTCGACCCGGGCGGGGCGGGGCACGGCGCGGTCGTGGCCGCGCGGTTGCCGGGCGTGCGACGCCGGGTGGACGAGACGGTTCGAGAGGGGGAGGGCGCGTGAGCGGCATCCGGGTTCTGGTGGTCGACGACGATTTCCGTGTCGCGGGACTGCACCGCGACGCGGTCGCGGCGCGGGCGGGGTTCGTCGCCCTGGAGCCCGCGCGCACGATCGGCGAGGCGCGCGCCGCGGTCGCCGCGCACGCCCCCGACCTGGTGCTGGCCGACGTCTACCTGCCCGACGGGGACGGGATCGAGTTCGTGCGCTCCCTCGACGTGGACGCGTTCGTGCTGTCGGCGGCGACGGATGCCGCGACCGTGCGCCGCGCGTTCTCGGCCGGGGCCCTCGCCTACCTGGTCAAGCCGTTCGACACCCGCGTGCTCGCCGAGCGACTGGACCGCTTCGCGCGCTACCGCAACCTGCTCGCCGCGGGGCGGCCCCTGTCGCAGGACGACGTGGACCGCGCGGCATCCGTTATGCGCGGAGAGCGTGAAGGCCCCTCGCTGGCGCGGTCGACGACGGAGCAGAGCGTGCTCGCCGCGCTGGGGACGGACGAGGCCTCGGCGGCCGAGGTGGCCGAACGCATCGGCGTCTCGCGCGCCACCGCGCAGCGTCACCTGACCACCCTCGCCGAGCGGGGCGTCGTGCAGGTGGGCCTGCGCTACGGCAGCACGGGGCGGCCCGAGCACCGCTTCCGCGCGGGCGGCTGACGCGGCGGCTCAGGCGTCGGAGCGCGCGGAGTCGTCGAGCCCGTCGACATCGACCGGGCGCACGGGCTCAGGCCTCGAACACCGCCCACCCGCGCGGCCCGAGCTCGACGCGCCCGTCGATCAGGTTCCCGTCGCCCGCGACACGCTCGCGGGCGTCGGCGGCCGGAAGCGTGACCGGGTCGTCGCCGATGTTCAGGGCGACCACCACGGCGTCGTCGCCGATGGCGGTGCGCAGGGCGATCGCGGTGTTCGCGACCTCGATCACGTCGGTGTGGGCGCGCCACAGCCAGGCTTTGCGGCGGCGCAGGGCGATCAGCGCGCGATGCGCCTCGAGGATCGCTTCGTCCACGTCGTGCACCTGGGCGGGGGATGCCGGGAACTCCGGCCGCACCGCGTCATCGCCGCCCTCGCGCTCCTCCTTCACCGCGGTCCACCCGAACTCGTCGCCCGCGTAGACCGAGGGCGTGCCGGCGACCGTGAACAGCACCGCCAAGGCGTGCGGTACCAGGTCGGGGCCGACCGCGGAGGCGATGCGGGTGACGTCGTGATTGCCGACGAACGTCTGCGGCGCGAAGGTCGCGAGCAGTTCATCGTGCCGCTCGATCGCGTGGCTCAGCTCGAACAGGTTCGCGTCCGAGATGCCGTGCCAGATGCCCTGCCACAGCTCGTACTGCGTGAGGGCGTCCATCGTCGAGCTCCGCACGATGTCCGCGGCATCGCCGTGGATCACCTCGCCGAGGAACCACGCGTCGCCGAAGCGCTCGCGCACGCGGGGGAGCACGTCGGCCCAGAACGCGGTCGGCACCGCGTAGGCGGCATCCAATCTCCACCCGTCGATGCCGCGCTCGAGCCAGTGGCACATGATGTCGACCACCAGATCCGCGACCGCGGGCGACGAATGGTCCAGGGCGACGAGGGCGTCGTGGCCCTCGAAGACGTCGGCCTCGAAACGCCCGTCGATCCAGCGGCCGCGGATCAGCGGCGAGGTCTTGTCGGTCGTCGAGCGGAAGGCGGGGTGAGCGCGGCCCACGTGATTGAACACGCCGTCGAAGAGCACGCGGATGCCGCGCTGGCGCGCCGCGGCGAGCAGGCGGTCGATGTCGCCGTCGTCCCCGAGCCGGGGGTCGATGCGGAAATGGTCCACGGTGTCGTAGCCGTGCGTCTCGGAGGCGAAAACCGGCCCCAGGAGCAGACCGTTCAGGCCGAGCCCGATGACGTGATCGAGCCACGCCTCGAGCCGATTGAGGCGGTGCACGACCTCGGCATCCGGGTCGACGCCGTCGCGGATGGGCGCGCCGACGAAGCCGAGCGGGTAGACGTGCCACCACATGACGTGTTCGGGCCACGCGGGCATGGATCCTCCTGCGGCCGGGGGTCGGCCCGGACACCTCGACGGTATCCGCAGCCGGGCCCGCTCGAGCGGGGCTTGCCGCGGAGGCGGACGCGGGTCAGGCCCGCGAGCGCGCGGCGGGCAAGCCGAAGGCCGGGAGGTCGAGCGCCCTCTCGCGCGCCGCGTCGACGGCGGCGGCGACCGCGCCGATCGAGACGATGTCGGCGCCGAGCGTCGACGCCACGATGGCGGGCGCCGGCAGGTCGAGAGCGCGGGGGAGTGCATCGCGCGCGGCGGCGATGATGGGGGCTGCCCCGGCGGCGATGGCACCCGAGACGATCACGCGGTCCACGTCGAAGAGGCTGCCGAACATGCCCACGACGCCGGCCAGAGCGGGACCCACCTCGCGTGCGACGGCGAGGGCGCCTTCGTCGCCGGACGCGGCCAGATCGAGCACGGTCTTGGCATCCACCTCCTCCGCAGCGAGGCGGCGCAGCGGACTGTCCGGGGGCAGTGTCCCGGCGGCGCGCGCGGCGTGCGCGGCGGCGACGCACCGGGGCGCGAGCCCCTCGGCGCTTCCGACGCCCTCGACGCGGTCGAACGCCACGGTCTCTCCCGCTCCGCCGTGCTTGCCGCGCAGCAGGCGCCCGTCGAGGTGGATGCCGGCGCCGAAGCGTTCACCGGCGAGCAGGGCGACGAAGTCGTCGCAGCCGACGGCCGCGCCCCGCGCGCGTTCGGCGATCGCGGCCAACGACGCGTCGTTCTCGACACGGACGATGGGAGACCAGGCCGCGAAGCTGTCGACGAAACCGGGGTTCATGCGCTCCCAGAACCGGTCGTAGTGCACGGGGGAGCGGCCGTCCCGGTCCACGGGCGCGGGGACGCCCACGCACATCGCGACGATGTCGGCGCGGGTGCGCTGCGCGCGCGTGAGGGTGGCGGACACGGTCGCCTCCGCGGCCCGTCGCCGTCGGTCCGGAGAATCGCGCTCGGGGTCGACGGTCAGGCGCGATGTCGCGAGCACGTCACCGCGCAGATCGGCGACGGCGGCGGTGATGTGTCCGCGACCGGCATCGACGCCGACCACGACCCCGGCGTCGGCGCGGAAGCCGAAGCGTCGCGCCGGACGCCCCTTGGAGTACTCGCCGACGGCCCGCGCGTTCGGCATCTCGTTCAGCAGGCCGCGCTGGGTCAGCTCGTCGAGCACGTCGATCGCGGTGGAGCGGGTCAGTCCCACCCCGGCGATGACGTCGCTGGCTGTGAAGGCGTCGGTCGACCACGCCAGACGCAGGACCGCGTCGAGGCTGTGCCGGCGCAGAGACGGTGTCGTCGTGGCATCCATCGGCACGTTCCGACCTCCTCGTTCACGGGTGCGGGCGACTCTTGACCGCTGTGCGGTCCGATGCAATACTGCCTGCACGACATTGATTTGGCGACTAGATTTAGTCGCCGATACAACATATTCGCAGTGCGGCGGAGGAGGAACCAGGTGTCGACGAAGACCAGGGCGATAAGACGGTGGGTCGCCGCGGCCGCGGTGGGGGTGCTCGGGGCGGGTCTGCTCGCGGGGTGCTCCGCCGACGGGCGCGAGA
>NZ_QAJB01000134.1:0-2943 GCF_003061325.1 Microbacterium sp. HMWF026 | reverse complement strand
GGCGGGCGCGTTCGCGCAGCAGGGGGTCGGGGGAGCGGTCGCCGGCCGAGGCGTAGCCGTCGTGCACGTCGTCGGCGGCGAGGGGAGCGGATGCCAACCACCTCAGGTCGATGGCCGGGTCGCCGACGCTCAGGCCGGCCCAGTCGAGGATGCCGACCACGTGGGGGATCGCGTCGTCGTCGTCGGCGAGCACGATGGAGGCGCTGGTCGCTCCGCCCAGCACGACCGCCGACTCGAAGCGCCAGAGGTCGTCGACCTCGAGGGCGCGGCGCCAGCGCAGCATGAGGTCGTCGGACACGCGGCCGGTCGCGTCGGCCCGGTCGAGCAGGCGCTTGACGTCGTCGCGGATCTGCTCGGGCGAGCGCACGGGCAGTCCGTCGGTGCGCACGATCGACACGGGCAGGGCGTGCACGGCCGCGAGGGCTCCGCCGATGGCCGGGGCGTATCCGGGCCCCTTGGGCAGGTGCGCGGGGTCGATCCGGTAGCCGTGGATGTGCTCGGTGATCAGCACGCGCTGGGCTCCCGAGCCGCTCTCGCCGAGCACCTCGGGCACGGCGAAGGGCAGGAGGGCGCGAACGCCGGCGGTGAGGGCGTGCAGGGCGCGCGACTCGGCCGCGAGGTCGTGGGCGCTGTCGTCGGTGGCCGGCATGCGGACGACGACCTGTCGCCCGTCGTCGGTGCGGGCCAGTGCCGCGTCGAAGCGGCCGCCCGCGTTCTCGGTCAGCGCACGGGCGCTCGTGAAGGCGGTTCCCGGCAGGGCCGTCGTCGCCGACGCGGCTAAAATGAGGGGCGAGCGTGCCATGCCCCCCAGGGTAGGTCGGCGCCCCGCTCCGCCACTCGCGCCACGCCCTTGACCGCAGAGGTCGAGCCGACGGTCGCCCGCTCGCTCCCATCGTCAGAGAGGTGCTCGATGCCGCTTTCCGCGTCTTCGTCGTCCGATTCCCTCGCCGTCCAGCCGGTCGATCGCTCCGGCGGCGAGCGCGACGAGCCCGACCTGCTGCCGCGGCTGCTGTCCGAGCGAGGCACCCGCGTGCTCGCCGTCCGCCGTGACGCGGCACCGATGCGAGACGGTCGCCTGATGTACGTCGCGGTCGACGAGCTGTCGAGCGTGCGGGAATGGGCGTTCCTCGGACGCGACGCCGACGGGGCGGCCGTCCTTCTCGCGGTCCTCCCCGACGACGCCGACGACATCGCATTCCCGGATGCCGAGTGGGCGTCGCTGCGGGCGTCCGGCGGCGACCTGCCCGCCGCCGAGGCGGAACTGCTCACCACCGCCGTGGCCCTTGCGGGGTGGCTGCGCGATGCGCCGTTCTGCCCGGCCTGCGGGACGCGCACCGAGCTGCGCCACGCCGGCTGGTCCCGGCACTGCCCGGCCTGCGGGCGCGAGCACTTCCCGCGCACCGATCCGGCCGTGATCGTGCTGGTCACCTCGGCGTCCGACGACGATCGGGTGCTCCTCGGCGCGAACGCGGCCTGGGGTGGGGATCGGTACTCCTGCTTCGCGGGGTTCGCCGAGGCGGGGGAGTCGCTCGAAGACACCGTCGCCCGCGAGGTGAACGAGGAGGCGAACGTGCGTCTGCGCCGCGTCGAGTACCGCGGCTCGCAGGCGTGGCCGTACCCGCGGTCGCTCATGCTCGGGTTCCGCGCCGAGGTCGTCGACGACGCCGAGGCGCAGGCCGACGGAGAAGAGATCGTCGAAGTGCGGTGGTTCTCGCGCGACGAGATCGGCGCCGCGATGCGCGGCGAGGGTGTCGCGCAACTGCCGGGGCCGGCATCCATCGCCCGTCGGCTGATCGACGACTGGTACCGGGGCGTCGCATGACCGGCCCTCTCGACGGTCTCGACGAGCACCAGCTCGAGGCGGCGCGCGCGCTGCGCGGACCGGTGTGCGTGCTGGCCGGCGCGGGCACCGGCAAGACGCGCGTCATCACGCGGCGCATCGCGCACGGCGTCGACACCGGGGCGTACTCGCCGCAGCGAGTCATGGCGGTGACGTTCACGGCCAAGGCCGCGGGCGAGATGCGCGGTCGACTGCGCGCGCTGGGTGTGTCGGGCGTGTCGGCGCGGACGTTCCACGCGGCGGCGCTCGCGCAGGTCAATTTCTTCTGGCCGACCCTGGCGGGCGATCAGGCGCCCTCGATCATCGACAACAAGGTGCGGATGCTGGCCCACGCGGCCGACGGTGTGGGGCTCGCGCCCGACACCGCGACGCTGCGGGATGTCGCGGCATCCATCGAGTGGAGAAAAGTGACGCTCCGCTCGATCGAGCAGTACGCGGCCGACCGGCCGGACGGTGTCGGGCGGCTCTCGGTGGACCAGGTCGTCGCTCTGCAGCGCGCGTACGAGAAGCTCAAGGACGAGCGGCGCCAGATGGACTTCGAGGACGTGCTGCTGACGTGCGCCGGCATGATCGAGGCCGAACCGCGCGTGGCCGCGGCGGTCCGCGAGCAGTACCGGCACTTCACGGTCGACGAGTACCAGGACGTCTCGCCGCTGCAGAACCGCGTGCTCGAGCTGTGGCTCGGCGATCGCCGCGACCTGTGCGTCGTCGGCGACGCCAGCCAGACCGTGTACTCGTTCACCGGAGCCGACGCGCGGTACCTGCTCGATTTCGAGCGCACCCACACCGATGCCCGCGTGGTGCGCCTGGAGCGCAACTACCGTTCCACGGCGCCGGTGCTCGCGGTCGCGAACGACCTGATGCGCGGCCGGCAGGGCGCGCTCGAGCTCGTGGCGGCGCGCGCGGACGAGACGCCCGTCCCTACCGTGCGGGCTTTCGACGACGACGAGGACGAGGCGGCCGCAGTCGCCCGGTCGATCCGCGACCTGCTGGCGAGCGGGGTGGATCCGCACGACGTCGCGGTGCTCTACCGCTCGCACGCCCAGTCGGCGGCCCTGCTCAGTGCACTGTCGGGCGTGGGGATCGCGGCATCCGTCCTGGGC
>NZ_QAJB01000012.1:0-13005 GCF_003061325.1 Microbacterium sp. HMWF026 | reverse complement strand
GCTCTCGCCGAGGTTCGGGGCGTCGTGGCGCGGCGACGTGGGGACGCCGCCGTGCGCGTCGGCCGTGTTGTGGCTGTGGTCGTTACCCTCGGGACGGTTGTCCGTGGTGTCGCTCATGGGATGCTCCTTCTTCCAGGCGCTTCTACGATGACCTCGGATCCTGTGGGCCACCTATGACGAGCGTGAGCCGCCTCTATGGGTCTAGCAGGTACACACCCCATGGCATTCCCGCTTGCGCCGGCCGGGTGTGCGGCATCCTGGATCCATGCAGCAGATCCCCGGCGCCTGGCAGCGCACCGCCCGCGGTGCGGGGCTCCTCGCGCCCGACGGCTCTTCCGTTCCGACGATCTTCGCCGAGATGAGCGCGCTCGCCGCAGCGACCGGTGCGCTCAACCTCGGTCAGGGCTTTCCCGACCAGGACGGACCGGAGGCGGTGATGGATGCCGCGCGCCGCGCGATCGCGGACGGCGTCAACCAGTACGCCCCGGGCCGCGGTTTCCCCGAGCTGCTCGCCGCGATCGCGGAGCACCAGCAGCGGTTCTACGGCATCTCGCTCGACCCGGCCCGCGAGGTGCTCGTGACGGTGGGTGCGACCGAAGCCCTGGCGGCGACGCTCCTCGCGCTGGTCGACTCCCCCGACGACGAGGTCGTCGTCTTCGAACCGTATTACGACTCGTACGCCGCGTGCGTGGCACTGTCGGGCGCGAAGCTCGTCCCGGTGCCGCTGCGGTGGCCGGACTTCCAGCCCGACCTCGAGCGGTTGGCATCCGCCGTCTCGGGTCGGACGCGCGTGATCCTCGTCAACGATCCCCACAATCCGACGGGCACGGTGTTCTCGCGCGAGGTGCTCGACGAGATCGTGCGCCTGGCGCACCTGCACGACGCCGTCATCGTGACCGACGAGGTGTACGAGCACCTCGTCTTCGACGGTCCGCACGTGCCGATCGCGACCCTGCCCGGGGCGGCGGAGCGCACCCTGTCGATCTCGTCGGCGGGCAAGACGTTCTCGCTCACGGGGTGGAAGACGGGGTGGGTGACCGGCCCCGCCGAGCTGGTGTCGGCCGTGCTCGCGGTCAAGCAGTTTTTGACGTACGTGGGTGCGTCGCCCTTCCAGCCGGCGATCGCGGTGGGGCTGCGCCTGCCCGACGAGTTCTTCGCGTCGGTGGCGTCCGAGATGGCGGCTAAGGCCGCGCTGCTCGGCACGGGTCTGCGCGCGGCCGGGTTCGACGTGTCGACGCCGGGCGGGTCGTATTTCACGGTGGTGGATGCCGCCCCCCTCGGCGCCACGGACGCCGACACGTTCTGCCGCGAGCTGCCCGACCGCGCCGGGGTGGTCGGCATCCCGCTCACCGCTTTCGTTTCGCCCACGCACCGCGATCAGTACCGGACCCTCGTGCGTTTCGCCGCCTGCAAGCGCGTGGAGGTGCTCGCCGACGCGGCCGAGCGTCTCGCCGCCATGACGCGCACCTGATCGCTCGCCCCGGTCGCTGACCCCGTCCGCTCACCCCGCGGGGTGATCTTTTCGTCACGGTAACCCGGGCAACGAAACACGAAATGCGCCCGTGGTACTTTTCCGCAGAACGAGGTTTTCGCCGCCTCGTTCTGGGGGGAAGTACAAAGAATGTCTCGAAAGAAAAGCACGCACGATTTGCGACCCGTTCGCGTCGTCGAGCTGTATGGAAAAGATCTGCGGTGGGAGAGCGCGGAACCGCATCTGCGCCTGACCGACGAAACCGTCGCGCGTCTGACGCACGAGGGCTACACCATGGCGCTCGTCCGCGTGGGGCTGTGGCGCACGCGGCGCGTGTCGCTCATCCGCCACGCGCAGCGGCTGTCCTGAGGCCCGTCAGCGCGGCGTGACCCGAAAGCGCCGCAGCTCGAGAGCCGGATTGACGCGCCGCACGCGCGCGATGGCCTGCGGGTCGACGTGCGCCACCGCGATGTCGGTGGCGGTACCGACCTGCGCAATCGCGACCCCCTGCGGGTCGACGATCATCGAATGCCCGACGCCGAGGGGCGGGGTGTGATCCGCCGCGGCGACGAAGAACGTGTTCTCGATCGCCCGCGCCTGCAGCAGCGTCTGCCAGTGGTGTTCTTTGAGCGGACCGCGCACCCATTCGGCGGGCACCAGGGCGACGTCGACGCCCGCGTCGGCGAGCAGACGCGCCACCTCCGGGAACCGCAGGTCGTAACAGGTCATCAGACCGAACCGCAGGCCGTCGACGACGAAGGTCTGCGGCGGCGCGAGTTCGCCGGCCTCGATCCAGTCGGACTCCCGTTGGCCGAAGGCGTCGTACAGGTGGAGCTTTCGATAAACGGCCCGGATGCCGTCACCCCCGACCGCCACGACCGTGTTGCGCACGCGGCGGCCGTCGTCGGCCTTCTCGAGCAGACCCGCCACGATGACGACGTCGAGGTCGGCGGCCAGGGCGGCCAGGGTGCGGACGAAGGGCCCGTCCAGGTCTTCGGCGTTCTCGGCGAGCGAGGCGTCGAACGGGTTGACGAAGTAGCTCGAGTACTCCGGGTAGACGATCACCCGCGCGCCGCGTCGCGCTGCCGCGCGCGCCGCGGTCTCGATGTCGTCGAGGTTGCTCTGCCGAGAGGCGACGGGGGCGAACTGCGCCACGGCGATGCCGACGGTGTCGTGGTTCATCGCGTGCTCCCTCTGGCCCGGCGTAGGACGGACACCGGCACCACGATCCACAGTACGAGGATGATCAGCCCCAGCACGACCCCCGCGGCGATGGCCGCTGCAAGGCTCACGACCACGTCGAAGACGAACACCACCACGCCGACGAGCAGCAGCGACACGAGCGCGAGCGCGCCGCGCAGGCAGTTGTGTCCCGTTCGCACCAGAGCCGGCTTGACCTGCAGGTGGAACACCGCGCGGTGCAGCGCGACCGGCGCGAGAGCGACCACCGCGCTGAGCGCCGCGAGGCAGATGAGCACCAGATAGAACGTCCGCTGCGTCGGCGACAGGTCGGCGAACGAGGACTGGAATGCGAGCGCCAGCAGAAAGCCGGTCAGGATCTGCGTGCCCGTCTGAAGCACCCGGAGTTCCTGCAGAATCTCGTTCCAATTGCGGTCGGCCCTCTGCGCGGGCGTTTCGGGGCGTCCGTCGTCGAGGTCGTCGAATGTGTTGCTCACCGGCCTATTCTCTCGCGACACTCCCGGGCGGTATGCCCGGATTTGCCATGTCGTTCATCTCGGCGTAATGTTTTCTCTTGTGCCGCGGGGTGGAGCAGCTCGGTAGCTCGCTGGGCTCATAACCCAGAGGTCGTAGGTTCAAATCCTGCCCCCGCAACAAGAAGAAGGCCTCGGATCGCAAGATCCGGGGCCTTCTACCTTTTCCGGATGCCGGCGCCTGACCCTCACGCGTCGTCGGGCAGCCCCCAGAACGGGCCGCGGAGACCCACCTGCCGGAAGTACGCCGCGGCGCGCGTGGGGTCACGGCGCTCGTACGGGCTGTTGAGCCTGCCGTCGTACCAGTGCGCGGCGAGGTTCCACAGGGTCGTGAGCGACAGCACGTCCCCTCTCGTGTTCCCGGTTCGACGAAGCCACGCGTCGACGCACCCCTCGTCGCAGAAGATCTGCTGGTTCTCGCACGCGTGCGCGGCATCGGGCCAGATGTCGGCCGCGGGCACCAGAAAGTGCGCCACCTGCTCCCCGACCGGCGGCTGCTCGTTCGTGACGGTCCACGCGTGGGCGCTCCCGCATGCCGGGCACGTCGTGGCGACGAGCACCGAAGGCGCGTCGGGGACGAGGTGCGGGATGGCGAACGCGTCCCACGCGCACCCGCCCCACCAGAGGGTGTCGGGGCCCATCACGGAGAACCGGAACGAGCGGGATGCGAAGGGGTGCGCCAGAACGACCTCCTCCCCCTCGAGAACGATGTGCCGCGCAGCGGCGAGCTCGCTCAGGTCGGCCCGGACCTCGTCGATCGACCGTCCGGTAGCCGTCGCAAGACCGGCGGGGTCAAGCGCTCGGCCGGTTTCGGCGAAGTGCCGGTAGAGGGTGACGCGGGTGCGTTCGGCGTTGTCGGAAAGCGGCATGGGGTTCCTTCATTCGGGGGCGGGCGAACATGGGCGGTCTTATCGGCGCGGACCGCGTTGCTGTTTCGCGCGACCGTTGTACGCACGGTCTCGAAGCCCGTTGCGTACAACAGTCGCGCGAAACGGTAGCGGTGTGGTCGCCAAGGCTCCCGTGACGGCGTCTCGATCACTCATGCGTGACATCCTTCCCGCGCGATCTGAAGTGCCGACGTCGGAGCGGTCAGTCCCCCATTGGGGAGCTCGATTCGACCAGGATGCCATTTGGGTCTAAGCAGTCCCCACATGCGGCTTGTGGCTCGTGAGAACCGATCATGGCGGCGCGCGAAGCGGACAACAAGTCTGACGACGCCAGACCCCGCGGTCGCGGCGCTCCACTCAGCGCGGGCCGATGCGTTCAGGCGTCGTTCGTCTTCGTGGCGGCGGGGATTCTCGCGCGCCCCCTAGCGTGCAGAAGTGATCGCCCGCCTGCTGTCGTCCGTCCCGCTCGGACTGGCCATCGTCCTCGGACCCACGGTGCCGTCGGTTCACGCCCAGGTCGCCCACCTCTGTCCGCTCACATCGGCCGTCGCGGTCACGGACGACGGCAGGATTCTGCCGAACCAAGTTCCCGGTCCCGTCGTCACCCCGGGCTCGACGATCACGCTCACCCTGAGGTTCGACAGCTCCTACGGTCTCTGCCCTTCCGGTGTGCAAGCCGCGACCTTCGCGCCCGACGGGCGGCACCTCGACCGGCCGTGGTCCGACGGCGGGGAGCTGAAGTACTCCGTGCGCGTCCCCTTCGACCTCCGGGGCGGCGTCGATCAGACTCTGGTCATCCCGACGCGAGAAGAAAATGGGGCGACCCTGCTGTACAGCCTTCCTTTCCGCACCGACGACTCGGGAACGGAGCGTGGCAGCGTGACCAACCTCGGACCCGGCCGGGTGATCGACGGTCGCCTCGTTCTCTGCTCCGACCGGCCGGACGCATGCCAGTCCTCCCCTGCCCCCGCGGCGGCTCCCGATGCCTCGCCCACGGAACCCGCCACTCCGGCGGCCGCGGTGAGCCCGGCAGCAGTAGTCGCCGCTCCTGATGCGCCCCCTGCTGCGCCACCCCCCGCTCTTTCGGCCGAGGACCAGCCGCCGCCCGCTGCGGTGGAATCGGTCGAGGCGACGTACGCCGCCCCGGCGAGCGCGCCAGCCCCGGCGGCTCCGGAGTGGCTGTGGCCGGGTGTCGGTGTCGCCGCGGCTCTCGGCATCGCGCTCGCCGGCGGCCTGCGCATCCTGCGGCACCGTGATCGGGTGGTCCGCATGCGCCGAATGGCGCACAAAGGCTGACGCACGAAGAGACGCGGCGGCAAGGTTCACCCGATCCGGCCCGCTTTTCACCTGGGGATAACCCCCGTCGAACGGGGCACGCGTCCTTAGCTAGAACGCATGTCAACGTTCTCGGTCGATCCCGATGCCCTCACGAGCACCGCCGGTGTCGCGCGCAAGCTCGTCGACGCGGCCACTGCCGACACTCCGACGGAGCATCCTGCCGACGTCGGCCACGACGGCCTCGCCGACGCCATCGGTCATTTCGCCTCACGCACCGATGACGCGTGGCGCGCTCGCGTCGATGACCTGCGCCGTATCCCCGACGCGCTCGACGACAGCGCGTCGACGTACGAGAACGCCGACAACGAGGCAGCCGCAGCGGTGCGACGAGCGGACGGGGGGCTGTGATGCTCGGCTCGATGTCGACCGACCCCGCGGTTCTCGTCCCCGGCTCCCCCGCATCGATCGACACGGCCATCCGGGGGTGGAAGGCTCGCGCTGACCACGCCGAAGAGAACCGCCTGGCCCTCACGAAACTGGCCGTGCCCGACGGGTGGCAGGGTTCGGCTCCCGTCGCGTTCACCGACCACCTCCGCAAGGTCGCCTCGACCTGGATGCCATTGCAGCAGTCCCTCACGGTCGCGTCCGGCGCCCTGCAGGAGTACAGCTCGACCCTGGCGTGGGCCCGGGATCAAGCAGGCGTCGCGATCGACACGTGGCTACAGGCGCAAAGGGCCGAAGAACAGGCCCCCCTCCTCCCCACCACGCAGGCCGCCGCCGCCGAGGTCGAAGCTTTGCGAGAGAAGGCGTGGTCGATCCTTCGCCACGCGCAGTCGCGCGTCACCGAGGCGGGTGACCGCGCGGCCGGCATCATCCGCACGGCCGCCGCACAGCCCGAGCTGACACCCGAAGCGTGGCAGCGCGTCGGCGAGAACGTCTCGACACCGGAGCAGGCCGCCGCGCTTCTCGCCTCGCTTTCCGCGTCCGACATCGACGACGTCCTGGCGGCGCGTCCCGACCTCGTCGCCCTGCTGCAGCAATTGGACCCCGCAGCGATTAACAGGTGGTGGACGTCACTGTCTGTGGCCGCGCAGAACGCGCTGGTCATCTCGTCGCCGGGCTTCGTCGGCAATCTCGAGGGCGTCCCGTACACCACGCGCGACAAGGCCAACCGCCGGGCGCTCACCCAGCGCCTCAAGGACGCGGAACACGAGATGGCGGATGCCGAGAGACCTCTGCCAGATTCGCCGCCACCCACTGCTGAGCAGATCAGAGAACATCAAGAGCGGTTGGACGCCGCCCGAGAAGAACGCGACGCGTTGCGTGGCGTTCGCGACGGACTCGAAACCGACCGCGACCGTGCGCCTCGCTATCTCGTCAGCGTCACGTCCGACCACCCGCCATTGGCGGCCATATCCATCGGCAATCTCGACACGGCCGACAACATCACGGTCGCGGTGCCCGGTATGACGTCGGAGGCCGCAGCAATGCGGGCGTGGGCAGCATCCTGTGACGAGCTTCAGAGGCGTCAGACAGAACTCGACGGTGGTCGACAGCACGCGGTCCTTGCGTGGATCGGCTACAAGGCTCCCGCCTCGCCAGCCGAGGGGGACCTCTCGGTATTCGGAAACACTCTCGCGTCTCAAGGAGCCGTCGAATTGAACAAGACGCTGGTCGCGCTTGACGCAGTCCGGGGAGAGGCGACCCTGAATGTCGTTGCCCACAGCTACGGGTCGACGACGGCCGCAATCGCGCTTTCAGACAGTACTGTCCGGGTCGATTCCTTCGTCGCTATCGGTAGCGCCGGTTTTCCCACTGAGCTGAACCAGGCAAATGAGCTCAACGCTGAGGCGGTATACGCCGGTGAGGCACGATTTGCCATTCCTTTCATCGGCATGAACGGCGACGAATTGGCCTGGGTCGGAAGGACGTCCGATCACCCGGTCGATCCGACCCATCCGCTCTTCGGCGCCAGGACCTTCTCGGTCGATGGAGGCGACGGGGGCATTGCCGTGACGCGGCATGTGACGACGACGCCCGACGGAACCGGCTACTTGGATGCTTCGACGGAATCGCTGAACAATATCGGCCTCGCGACGACGGGGCGTGGGACTGAGATATCTCCCGCCGGGCTTTGGTTCTTCTGAAAGGTACTGGGAATGCTATCTACACGCTTGGCTCGCCGCGCGACCGCGGCGCTTATGTCGGTCGTTGTCTCGCTGTCCGTCACGGCTTGCGTCCCGGCTGACACAACTCTTCCATCGGCCGTCGAAGTCGAGAACCGTCTTGTCGAGCTACTCACGAATACCGCCGAGCGCTTAGCTGTCGGCGGATGGGATACAACAGGAGGCCGCCCTCGCCCCTCACCCTGCGATCAGCCCGATACATCGAAGTTCGCGTGGACCATCGCTACCAGTCCTGGCGTTGATGCGCTTGCGGACGCCCAGAAGATCCGCGACTACTGGGCGAGCCTCGGAATGACAGCTCGTCTCGTCGAACGACCTCGGCCAGCGGTGTATGCCCACGGAGGCGGCGATGTGGCGGGGGTTGCTTTCATATCGGATCGCGACAGCTACCTCATCTCCGGAGATTCTCTATGCGCTGACGGAAACTCTGCAGATCTCGAGGACCGCCCGAGGTCGACGGCACCGTCCCCAAGCACATCGCTGTTGCCGTCGGCTCAACATCAAGCAGGGCACGTCGACCCCCCGAGACTTTTGCTCACACTCGGCGAGAAGGTCTGAGATGGATGAACATCTGAAGCGGCGCCTCGCTGTAACCGCGGCTTCCGCCCTGACAATCGCCCTCGCGGGGTGCAGCGTGCAGAGCGAAGAACGCATCAGCGCCGACCAGGCGCGAGACGCACTCCATTCGCTCATCAGCGACACGGCGGAGCAACTGGGCGACGGAACCTGGAACGAAGTCGTTGGTCCCCCATATTCAAGCAAGTGCGGCTCAGCTGACGCGGTCAAATTCGCGTACTCCGTGAGTACCGAGCGCGGGATGGACCCTAGAGCTGATGCCGAGGAAGTCGCCGAATACTGGTTGCGTTTGGGGATGAGCGTCAAAATATCCGATGGCCCGGTCCTGGCCGTTTTCGGAAGCGGCGGTCCCGTATCCGCGGTGTCTTTCGGCACCGGTCCCGCTGTGTATTCGATCTCCGGCACATCGCGTTGCTCAACCGGTGAATGAGACACAAACCAGGCCACCACAAAACGCCTCGTCGATCATCGCCATCCGCCGACACAGAGACTATGCCTTCAATGACCATCTCCTTCGACCCCACCCGCCACGCACAACATCTCAAGGCCCTCGCCGACGCCGACGCCGCCATCGAGTCCCACCTCACCGAGCTCGAAACGCAGTCCGACGCCCTCCGCGCACAGTGGAGCGGTCAGGCTCAGCAGGCGTATGAGCGCACCCATGCGCAGTGGTCATGGCACATGCTTGACCGACGCGCCAATCTCAAGGCTGCGAGCGACGCCGCGAACAAGGCCGCCGAACTCCTCGTCGACGCCAATCGCCGGGTCACGCAGTCATGGCGCTCCCTCAGCTGAACAGACAGCAAAAAAGAAAGCCCCGGGCCTTTCGACCCGGGGCTTCCCCATCCCCCCACTGGCTCTCAGTACCGCCCTCGGTCCCCCGACCGAGCAGGCAAGACTGTTTTCACAGATAACTGCGGTGGCGGCTCGACGCGGCGGCAGGCGCAGCCACGACGAGTGCGGCGACGATCAGAAGAACTCCGGTGTCGCCGTGGATGGTCAGCATGACGACGCCGGCCACCGCGAGGACGACGACCGCCGCCCACAGCATGATGGTGACCAAGGGTGTCGCCCAGAGCGGCAGGGCTGCTGCCTGCTGCGTGTAATCGTTTCGCATTGCTCCTCATCTTCGAGACGCGTACGCAAGTACTTCGGCCTGTCGATCTGTAGCTTCTTCGGAAACCTCACCGGAACGGTTTGGATGCCGATGCAGAAACCATACGCCAGACGTCCCCCTTTTGGGGGACATTGTGTTCTGGATGCAAAATTGATACCGCTGCGTCTAGCGGATGCCGCTGCGCGCGAACCCCTGCACGAAGTACCGCTGGAACAGCAGGAACAGCAGCACCATCGGCACGACCGAAATGAGCGCCAACGCCATGCTGGCGCTGTAGTCGGGCGTCGACTGCCCCTTCAGGTACAGCAGCCCGATCGGCAGCGTGAACAACGCCGGGTCCTTCAGGGCGATGAGCGGCCACGCGAAGTCGTTCCAGCTGCCCAGCAGCGTCAGCAGCGTCAGCACCGCGATGAGCGGCTTGCTCAGCGGCAGCACGATCTGCAAGAAGGTTCGCAGGTGACCCGCTCCGTCCATGCGCGCCGCCTCGATCAGCTCCTCGGGAATGCTCAGAAAGAACTGCCGCGCCAGGAACAGTCCGAAGGCGGCGGCGGCTCCCGGCAGAATGACCGACCAGTACGTCCCGGTCAGCTGCAGCCCGGTCACCAAGCGGAACTGCGCGACCATGATCGCCTGCACCGGGATCATCATCGTCGCGAGAGCCAGGATGAACAGGATGCCGCGGCCCGCGAACCGGATGCGAGCGAACGCGTACCCGGCGAGCAGGTTCACGATCACCGTCAACGCCGTGACGAACGCGCCGATGACGAGCGAGTTGGTGAACCACTCCGCGATCGGAAAACGGGCGAAAAGGGACGCGAAGTTCTCGGTGCTGAAC
The DNA here is from genome assembly GCF_003061325.1 of Microbacterium sp. HMWF026. Classification (NCBI taxonomy): domain Bacteria; kingdom Bacillati; phylum Actinomycetota; class Actinomycetes; order Micrococcales; family Microbacteriaceae; genus Microbacterium; species Microbacterium sp. HMWF026. The sequence continues at coordinate 2,943 of NZ_QAJB01000012.1, read as the reverse complement.
GTACTCGGCCAGAACTGCACCCCGCCCGGGCGGAACACCTCTCCGCGCGGCGAGAAGGCGATGACGACCATCCAGTACAGCGGAAAGAAGATCACCGCCGAGGCGACGACGGCAAGAGCGATGCGGATGCCGAGCCCCAGCGCCGACCCATCGCGGCGACGCCGGCGTCGCGATGACGGGCTCTGCGGAGGCTCCCCCAGCGGGGCGATCTGCGTGAGCGTGGAAGAGGTCATGGTCGTCCCTACTCGACGGTGTCGCGCGAGCGGCTCGTGCGCCACTGGATGTTCGTGAACACGAGGGTGATGAGCAGGATCACGACACCCAGCGCGGCGCCGTACCCCTGCTCGCGGATCTGGAAGCCGTTGCGGTACGCATAGGTGCCCAGCACGGACGTCGAGAATCCGGGCCCCCCGCCGGTCATGACGAACACGATGTCGAACACCTGGAACGACGCGATGACGTTCATGATCAGCAGGAAGAACGTCGACGGTCCCACGAGCGGCGCGGTGATGCTGCGGAAGAGCTGCCACCGCCCCGCGCCGTCGAGGCGGGCTGCCTCGTACAGCTCGGGCGACACGCTCTGCAGTCCCGCCAGATAGATCACCATGTTGAACCCGATGCGCAGCCAGATCGCCGTCACCATCACCGAGACGAATGCCGCGGTGCCGTCGGACTGCCACGCGATCGGCGCCGCCCCGAGCGACGTGAGCGCTTTGTTGATGATCCCGGAGCCCTCGCTGAAGATCGTGACGGCGATCATTCCGGATGCCACTCCCGAAATGACCAGCGGCAGCACGATGATCGTGCGGAAGACGCCCTTCGCCGGCAGAACCGAATTGAGAAGGACGGCCAGTCCGAGCCCGCCGAGCAGTTCGACCGGCACGGTGATGAGGGTGAACAGCAGCGTGTTGCCCAGGCTCTGCCAGAACACGGGGTCGCCGACCATGCGCGCGTAGTTCGCCAGGCCCACCCACTCGGGATCGCCGAATCCGCGCGAGCTGGTGAACGACAGCTGCACCGCGAAGACGATCGGCACGAACAGGAACAAGCCCATCAAGAGCATGTTCGGCGCGATGAACCCGTACCCGGTCAGCGCTTCTTGCACGCGCGCCCGCCGCGGCCGCAGTGTCGAGGCGACCGGACGACCGCGGACGGACGCGACGGTCACGAGCCGGTCGCCTGTCGGATGCCGGTGGTGATGTTCGCGAGGGTGTCGGCGGTGCTCTGCCCGTTGACGAAGGCCGCCTCGAGCTGGTCCTGCATCGACACGGCGATCGCGGCGAGCGAGGGCGAGGTGAGCTGCTTCACGTCGCTCGGCTGGATCGCCGTCGCCTGCTCGACGAACACCGGCATGACATCGGGGCGCACCGCGAACGGAATGGACGACGGATCGATGTCGACCCGGGTGGGCAGCTCGTTCGTGGCCGCGCAGAAGGCGGTCATGTTGTCGGCATCCGTCATGAATCTCAGGAACTTCGCGGCGAGCTCGGGCTGCGCCGAGGACTGCGTCGCGACCAGGGCGTTGCCGCCGAGGTCGGTGGCGCCGCGGTCGTTGACGGGCATGGGGAGCGCGGTCCAGTCGAAGCCGGCGAGGTTCTCGATGTCGGGGACGACGAACGAGCCGAGGAAGGCCATGGCGACGGATTCCTCGGTGAAGAACGAGTCGGCGTAGGTGGCGGCCTTGACCGAGCTGGTGGGCGGCACCCATCCTTTCTCGAAGAACGAGCGGGTGAAGTCGAGGGCTTCGGTGCCGGCGGCGGAGTCGATCTCGGGGGTGGTGCCGTCTTCGCCGAGCAGGGCTCCGTCGGCCTGGAACAGCCAGCTCAGCCACCGGGGTGTGCCGCCCAGCTGCCAGTTGTAGACGAAGGGGTACTTATCGGCGGGGAGGGATGCCTTGAGCTTGACGGCGACGTCGGCGAACTCGTCCCACGTCCAGGCGTCGGCCTGGGTGGTCGGCAGGTCGGTGATCCCGGCGGCGCTGAGCAGCTGCGTGTTGACGAGGAGCGCCGAGACGTCGGTCTGGTGCGGGACGCCGTAGGGCGTGCCGTCGTATGACACCGCCTCCCACATGGCGGGGGTGAATTGCTCGATCTCTTCGGGCGTGAAGTACGGGCTGACGTCGAGCAGCTGGTTCTGGCTCGAATAGACGCCGAGGTTGCCGTAGTCGACGCGGAAGATATCGGGGGCATTGCCCGCCGACAGCTGCGCGTCGATGTTGCTGAACATCTGGTCGTAGGGCACGACATTGAGCTGGACGGTGACGCCCTCGTTCTCGGACTCGAATTGCGAGACGAGGCTCTCGAAGGCCGTCTGCTCGGATTCGCTCGCCCAGGTGGTGAAGGTGAGCGTGCCTTCTTGCTGCGTGGTGGAGCCTCCGCCGGTGAATCCGGTGCAGGCGCTGAGCGACAGGGCGGTCACGGCCGCGAGAGAAAGCGCGCTCAGCATTCTGGTGTGATTCATGGTTCTTCTTTCGTGTCAGCGAGCGCCGGGCTGTGGGGCAGCCGTTCGAGCTCTTTCTCGACGAGGGTGACGAGCCCGTGGGGTCCGAGGATTCCGTCGAGCATCCGGAAGGGGGCAGGGTCTGAGGGGTCGCCGTCGAGGGCGGCGAGAAATGACAAGGTGGCGTCTTCGATGGCGCGCACGCAGCCGAAGCGGATGACGCGCTCACGGTCGATGTCGACGTCGCGGCCGTATCCGTCGCGGAACAGCTCGCGGTGCTTCTCGGTGAGGGGCGCGTCGAACATGACGCCCAGTTCGACGAGCATCAGGTCGACCTCGCGCGGGGCGATGGTCGCCTCGTCGAAGTCGATGAGCCAGGGGCGTCCGCCGTCGTCGAGCAGCACGTTGCCCAGGTGGGGGTCGCCGTGGGCGGTGACGCGGGTGGTGGGCCGTCGGGTGCGCTTGAGCTGCCGGGCGACGGCGGCGAGGTGGCGCAGCCGGGGG